>NZ_JBEOSB010000005.1:0-96267 GCF_040302705.1 Streptomyces sp. NPDC097640 | reverse complement strand
CGCACGGGCGCACCGCCACACGGGCGCACCGCCACACGGGCGCACCGCCACACGGGCGCACCGCCACACGGGCGCACCGCCACACGGGCGCACCGCCACACGGGCGCACCGCCACACGGGCGCACCGCCCCCAGACCCCAGGGGTCTGGGGCGGAGCCCCGCCCCGCAGGGGACCCGCGCCGGGGGCCCCGGGGGCCGAAGCCCCCGGCGCGGCGGAGCCGCGCACGGGACGGGGCGCGCAGCGGGGTCAGGCGGCCGCTAGGTCCGCGCCTTTCCCGATGCCGCCGGGTCCGACCAGCACGACGACCGCGGGCACGCCGGCGGGCCGGTCCGCGCCGTCCAGCACCTGGGCGATCTGCTCCGGCAGCGACTCGCGGTCGGTGAAGGCGGCGTTCGCGGGAGGCAGCATCCGCGGGCGGGACACCCCCGGGGCCACGGCCGGGACGGCGCCGGACCCCAGCCACCCGGCCTCCCGCAGCCAGGCCGGGCGAGGTGCGCGCGCCCTCCCACAGCTGCCGGGCGAGCTCGCGCCGCTCCTCCTCGGTGGCGGGCAGCAGCGGCTCGCTGTCGGCACCGGGGGCGGGGGTGGGATTCTGACGCCGCATCCGGCGTACGAGCCCGGCCAGTGCCTCCGAGCTCCGCCGCCCCATCTCCCCGCCCGCTCCCGACAGGGCACCGGAGGTCACCGTGCCGACGCCGAAGCCACCGCCGCCATCGTGAACGGCTCCACAGCCCACCCACCCCCAACTCGCGTCTGTGCCACACGGTATCGGGAAGATCGCCACGTCGCGGCCGGGATCGCGTCAGGCGGCCGGGGTGAAGGTGGAGTGCCCGGAGCCCACCGTGTAGACGGCGTAGCCGTTACGGACGCCCCGGAAGCGCGGCGTTGAGGCGCCGTCAGGCCCGGCGCCACGGGCCTCGGGCGTGCGGCCGCCGGCCAGCGGGACCTGCACCTCGGCGGTGACGTTGACGGGGATGTCGACCTTCACCGCGGTGCCGTGCGCCGTGGTGTTCCAGCGGACCCCGACGGTGCCCGCCTGGGTCCACACCGTGCCCGACGCGTGGGTCAGAGCGGTGTCGCGCGGTGGCCTGATCCGCAGGGTGGTGGCGGCCGGGGCGGTGATGTTCAGGCCGAGCATTTCCTGCTGGAGATCCACCAGTGCGGTGGCGCCCCAGCCGTGGGAGAGGCTCTGGCCGTCGTCGGGCGCCTCCCATGACTCCCAGGTGAAGGTGCCGCCCCGGGCCAGGATGTTGGCCCAGCCGAGCGAGGTGCGGTCGGTGAGCCGGGCCAGCACCTGGTCGTCACGGCCGGCCCGGTGCAGGGCGGTGAGCAGCCAGTTGGCGGTCATCGGGCCCATCTGGAGCTTCAGCGAGGCGAGATGGTCGGCGATGGTGTCCACCGCCTCGTCGGGGGCGATGCCGAAGGAGACGGCGTAGGCGTTGGCGATCTGCGAGGCGTGTGTGCTCCGGGTGCCGTCCGCCTTCAGCCCGTCGGTGTAGATGCCGTCCGGGCGGCGCAGCCGGTCGTTGACGGCCTCGGCCAGCTTGTCGGCGTCGGCGCGCAGCGCCTCGCTCTCGGCCTTCGGCCGGCCGAGGGCGGCGGCCTGGTCGGCGGTGCGCCGCAGGGCGTCCACGGCCAGGATGTTGACGGTGGTGCGGACGGTGGTGTCGGTGTCGTACCCGTAGCGGTTGGGCCAGTCGATGATGCCGTACTCGTAGGCCCCGGAGCCCCCGGCGAGCTTGGTGACCAGGCCGGTGGCGGGGTCGATGTAGCGGCGGATGTAGTCGGCGACGGCGGCCGAGGCGGGGTAGGAGGCGGCGAGCGTGGCGCGGTCGCCGGAGTTGAGGTAGTACTCCCAGACCCAGCCGGGGAACATCTCGGTGTAGTCGGGGATGTCCCGCTTGCCGTCGCCGTTGGGGTAGACGGCGTTCATCCGGCCGTCGGGCCAGTACCGCTGCTGCGACTCGGCGAACTCGCGGATCGCCCGGGCGGTGAGCGCGCGGTCGCCGGCCCCGGCCATCAGGGCGCGGGAGACGTCCACGGAGTCGCCGAGGAACTGGCCCTTCTCGCGGGTCGGGGTGTCCAGGAACTGCTCCTGCGAGTCGTACAGCGCGGAGCGCCGCATCAGCTCGGCCACCGCGTCCAGGGTGGGGTCGGAGCTGCTGAAGGTGGCGGCGCGGGCCGGGTCGGCGTCGGTGTGCTGGACCACGGCGGCGATCGACGACGCGCTCAGCCGCTCGCCTGGGTCGTCGATCTGGAGGTAGCGGAACCCCTCGTAGGTGTAGGCCTGGAAGCTCTGCGCGCCGTCGTGCTGGGTGTAGTGGTACGACAGGTCGGTCTTCTGGTTGTCGTGCGCGGAGTCGGACACCGTGCCGTCGGCGTTGCGCACATAGCCCGCCCGCATGTCGACGGTGCGCCCGGATGCGCCGTGCGCGAACCGCACCCGGGGCATCGCCGGGATGATCTTGCCGAAGTCGGCGACCACCGCGCCCGACGCGAGCCGGGTCACCGAGACCGGCCGCGCCGTCGTGAAGGCCAGCCGCGTCCGCTGGCTGCGCAGATGGGTGAAGACCCCGGCCGGGTGCGCGCCGACCACCTGCGGCGACTGCCAGGAGGAGGCGTCGAAGCCGGGCCGGTTCCAGCCCTGCTGACGCTGGGCGATCCGGCCGTCGACGCTCTCGATGTAGTCGCGGCCGTCGTTGTTGCGGTAGGGCATGGACAGCCACGGGCCACGGGCGACCCGCCAGCTGCCGTCGGACACCACCACCTGCCGCGATCCGTCGGCGTGTTCGACCACCAGCCGGGCCAGCAGGCCGGGCTCTCCGGCGGGCCGCCCCTGACCGGGGCCGTACCAGTGGGCCAGCACGCCGATCGCGGCCGGGCGGCCCGCCTTCAGGTCCCGGGTGACATCGGCCGCCTGGTAGTAGCCCTCGTCGGGGTACGCGTAGGCGCCGCCGCGGTCCACCAGCCGGCCGTTGACATACGCCTGGTACTGCTGGGACGCCGCCACATAGAGCCGGGCGCGCACCACGGGGCTCGCCCCGACGGTGAACTCCTTGCGGGCCAGCGTGTAGTCGTCCTTGTCGGCCGTGGTGCGCCGGATCCAGCTCGCCTGCCACTGGGCGTCGGAGATCCCGGTGTCGAAGGCGGCCCGCGGGGCCCATGGCGAGACGGCGCCGGTGCGGTCCCAGGTGCGCACGGTCCAGGTGTAGCCGGTGCCTCCGGCCAGTTCCGGGCCGTCGTAGGCCACGTAGGCCTGGCGGGCGGAGGCGACCTTGCCGCTGTCCCACACCTGGCGGGAGCCGCCGCGCGCGGCGCCGGTCCGGGTCACCCGGATCTGGTAGGCGGTCTGTGTCTCCCCCGGGTCGGTGTCGCGCGGCCGCCATCCGAACCCCGGGGCGCCCTCGACATCGAGCGGCCGGGCGCGGTCGCCGACGGTCAGGCCGGCGGGGGCGAGGGGCGCGTGGCCACCGCGCGGTTCGGCGGCCGCCGCGCGGCCGGGGACGGCCGTGGACACCATCGGGAGCAGGGCGGCCGCCAGCACGACGCCGAACCGCCGCAGTCCGCCGCCGCTGCCGCCGCTGCTGCCGTTGCCACTGCCGCTGCCGGTCTCCCGGCGCCTGGGGACTCTCAATGTCGCCTCCGAAAACGATGCCCATAGGATTGAATCGATTCAACGACGAGGGTCATTCTTCCAGCGGCGCTGTACGGATGAGAACCCTCCGGAACCCGGAAATCCGTCAGGCCCCCGGCGGGACCGGGGGCCTGACGGGGTGTGCGGCAGTGGTCAGGGATGGGCGGTGGGCTCCGCCGTGAGCCGCTCCACGGGCTGCGCCTGGCTCTGGCCGCGGCCGGTGAAGCGCATCGCGACACACGCGCCCGCGTACAGCACGGCGACCAGGAGCAGCAGCGCCTGATAGCCGGTGATCAGGGCGAGGTACTCGAGCGTGCCGCCGACGAGGGCGCCCAGGAGGTTGGCCCCGAAGGCGGACGTGGGGTCGGAGGCCGCCGCCAGCCGGTCGGAGAAGATGATGTTGGCGCAGAAGATCGGGGCGAAGGCCAGCGCGATCGCCGCGGCCAGGCGCGCGGCGAAGGGCAGCCCGAGCACCAGATGGGTCGGCACCAGCCAGGACACGGCCAGCGTGGCGAACAGCGCGAGCTGGAGGGCGGTCTGGTTGACGCGGCGCATCCGGCGCCGGACCTCGACGCCGCACAGCACGGCCAGCATGACACCGGCGAAGACGATCGCGTTGACCAGCCAGGTGGTGCCGAAGTAGAGGGCGAAGCCGATCACGTTCTTGGTCTCGAGCAGCATGAACGCGGCACCGAGCAGGAACATGTCGGCGTACTTGACGGTGCGTCCGACGCGGACCCCGGTCAGCCGCACCGACACCAGGGTCACCAGCAGGATCGCGCCGAGCACCCCGAGGTAGAGGTTGGGGATGGTGCGGTGCAGCAGGTACGGGAAGGGGTGGTCGTCGGTGGCGGCCGCGGGCACCGGGCCCGAGGGCCGCCAGGCGGTGCCGCACCGCTGGTCGCCGGGGGTGGCGCCGGCGACGAGGATCGCGGCCTTCTTGCCGCCGTAGTGGGTGATGCAGGGCGCGTGCCCGAAGACGCCGGTGATCGTGGAGCCGTAGCGGTCGATCAGCCAGTTCTGCCGGTAGTAGTTGTACATCGCGAACGCGCCGCCGGGCGCCAGATGGCGGTGGGCCGCCTCGAACGCCTGCCGGGTGAACAGATAGCTCTCCAGGCGGAGGTTGCTGGCGCCGGACACCAGGGTCAGGGAGTCCGGCAGCGCGAGGACGACCAGGTCGTAGCGGGCGTCGGTGCGCTCCAGAAAGGCCCGCCCGTCGTCGATGTGGACATGCACCCGGGGGTCGTCGTACGGCCGGTCCGGGTGCAGATCGGCGCCGATCTGCTTGAGCCTGGGGTCGATCTCGACCGCGTCCACCCGCCGGGCGCCGTGGGCGAGCGCCACGGCCACGTCATTGCCGTTGCCGGCGCCGATGACCAGGACGCGGCGGTGCGGATTGGCCGGGGTCTCCTGATAGGGCCGCTCGTACGGGGAGTCGGAGCGCCGCAGCACCTTCAGCGGCGCGATGCTCTGGTGCGGCACCCCGTTGGCGGAGATCTTGTAGTCCCGGCTGCCGGTGGTCGGCCGGGTGACCTCGATCTTGTAGTAGGGGGACCAGGAGATGCCGGTCGCCAGCGACTCCAGCGTCAGCGCCGCCACCACCAGGGTCAGCGGCGCCGCGTACCGGACGGCGTTGCCCCGCCCGCCCAGCACCAGCAGCGCCACCGCGGCGAGCGCCCCCCACGCCACCGACGGGGCGCGCAGCCAGGACAGCACCGCGAAGGAGAGCGAGCCGGCCAGCGAGCCCAGCAGGTCGTAGCGGTAGGCGTCCAGCGACGGCAGCTGCCGGAACAGGTCCGCCGTCGTCTTGCCGAGCGCCGTCATGGTGAGCGCGGCGAGGCCGAACAGCACGGGGAGGGTCACCCACTGGGGCAGCCCGGTGGTCTTCACGGCCGTGAAGTAGATGACCTCGCCGCTGGTCTGCCGCACTTGTACGGGGAACACCCGCACCAGGACGACGAGGACGGCGAGCGGCACGGGCGCCCAGCGGGTGAGCCACTGCCCGCGCCCGGCCGGGATCAGGAACCCCAGGCCGATCCCGAGGAACGAGCCCAGCAGGATGAAGTTCGAGAAGTAGCTCAGGTGAACGACGTTGGCCCCGGTCCACCTGATCAGCGCCAGCTCGACGAAGAGCATGGTCGCGCTGGCGAGCACCAGCCTCGGGCGCAGGTTCCGCGTTCGAGCGCTGTGATCCATGTCACGAGACGGTGTCATCTGAGCGCGGGCAGGTCGAGCACCCCGGCGGTGCGTGCACCACCTGGCCCGCACCTGTCACCTGATGGGCCCAACCGGGCTGTCGGTGGGGCATGCCACCCTGAACCTCCGTTCGAACGGAATCATGATCTTCGGCGTGGAGGTGGGGTTCGCCATGGGGATGTCCGGCTGCTGGCTCGTGGGGGCGCTGGGTGAGGCGGACGTCGCGGAGCTGGCCCCGCTGGCGGTGCCCGCCATCGAGGCCACCGCGGCCCGGGCGGCGGCGGTGGGCACCTGGGCGCGCTGGGAGCGGGACGCGGAGCGCGGCGGTGGCGCGGTGCCGGTGTGGCGCGAGGACGGCGTCTACAACACCGAGGCCGCGCTGCACCTGTACAGCCTGGTCGACGACTCGGCCTTCGACGCGATGGACGGCTCGGGGAAGCTCCACATCATGGAGTGGTGGGACCGGATCGACACCGACGCGGTCGAGCCCTTCGTCGAGTCCGTGCGCAAGGACAACCCGGTGGCCGCCCTCTTCCACGGCCTGGGGCCCGAGCGCGCCGGGAAGCTGCCCGGCTGGGCCGGTGACGCCGTCCTCGCCGCCGACGAGGTGCGCCGCCGGCTCCCCGCGGCCGAGGCCGCGCTCGCGGTGTCCGGGGCGGAGCGCGAGCGGGCGCTGGCCCGGATCGACGACTGGGCGGGCGAGAAGGAGGCCGAGGCGCTCCTCGACGGGCCGCTGCGGGTGTGGCGGGGGGCGGCCGAGGCCGGGACGGGGCTACTGGCCTCCCGCGTCTGGTTCTGATCCGCCGGTGGCACTGCGCACCGGCTTCCCGGCGGCATCGGTCCGGCCGTCGCGCGGGGCGTGCGGTGCGCCCGGGGCGTCCTTGGGCGCGCCGTTCTCGGCCGCGGGCTTCGCCGACGCACCACCGTTCTCCGACGCACCATTCGCCGACGCGCCATTGGCCGACGCACCGTTCTCCGACGCACCGTTCTCCGACGCCCTCGGCTCCGACGCCCTCGGCTCGGGTGTGCGCTGCTCGGGTGTGCGCTGCTCCGGCGCTTGCTGCTCCTGCCGGGCGGCGCGCTTGGCGTGCAGCCGGGAGCGTACGTCGGCGTGCGGCAGGAACTGCGCCCAGCGCTCGGGGAACTCGGAGGGCGGGGTGATCTCCGCCGCCCCGTCGTCCGCGGTGCGCTGCGCCCAGGCCCGCCGCCGGGCAGCGTCCTCCCGGACCCGGGCGGCCGCCTCGGCGCGCCCGGCGGCGGTGGCCACCGACGGCCAGACGCGGTCGATCGCGGCGTTGACGGCGGCGCCGACGAGCACCGCGAAGGCGGACACACCGATCCACAGCAGCACGGCGACGGGCGCGGCCAGCGAGCCGTAGATCGTCGGCCCCTCGACGGTGTGGAGCAGGTAGATACGGAGCAGGAAGCTGCCGAGCACCCATATCGCCAGGGCGACGAGCGCGCCGGGGATGTCCTCCCGCCAGGGCGAGCGCACCGGCACGGAGACGTGGTAGAGGGTGGTGAGGAAGGCGACGGACAGCAGGATGACCACGGGCCAGTAGAGGATCCGTACGAGGTCCCCGCTCGAGGGCACCAGGTCCACCACGGTCTCCGGGCCGATCACCATCAGGGGCAGCGCCACCGCCCCGATGACCAGCGCGACCAGATAGAGGAGAAAGGACAGCAGCCGGGTCCTGACGATCCCGCGGCGGCCCTCGAGCCCGTACATGATGGTGATGGTGTCGACGAAGACGTTGACCGCACGGGAGCCGGACCACAGGGCGATGGCGAAGCCGAGCGAGATGACGTCGGGGCGGCCGCCCCGGATGACGTCGTCCAGCAGCGGCCGGGCGATCTCCCGGACCCCCTTGTCGGAGAGCACGGTCCCCGAGGCGTTGAGGATGTTCTGCCGGATGGTGGCCACGGTGTCGGTGTTGGTCCACGCGTCGAAGTAGCCGAGCAGCCCGATCAGGCCGAGCAGCAGCGGCGGCAGCGACAGGAGGGTGAAGAAGGCGGCCTCGGCGGCCAGGCCGGTGACCCGGTACTCCATGCAGGAGTTGACGGTGTCCTTCAGCAGCAGCCAGACCATCCTGCGCTTGGACACGTTTCGGTACAAGGCGCGCGCCTTGTAGAGCCGACCGGACGGCTTCGACGGTTCTTTCCCTGGCTGCACCTTCTCACGGTATCCGCCCCGGGGTGCCCGGCGGCGCCCGGTGTTTCCCTCCGTGACCAGCCGGTGACCAGGCCGGACGGTGCGTGGCCGGGGCCTGGGCCGGGCCGGCGGAGGGGATGCCGCGCCGACTCGGTACCGCCCTCCGCCGCGCCCACTGTCCGTGCGGGGTACAGCCATAGGCAAAGGTTGCGCGGCGTTGCAACGCGCCGCCCGCCGGGCGGCGCGCGCCCGCCCCGGGCACCCGGCGGCGGTCGTGATTGGCTGTGCTCCATGAGCATCACGGTCACCACCTGGTCCCTGGAACAGACCTCGCCCGCGGACCTCGCCCCGGCGCAGGAGCCGCCCGCCTCCGCGGGGGTGCGGATCGTACGGGCCGAGATCCCCAGCCCGGAGTTCAACCGCTTCCTCTATACGTCGGTCGGCGCGGACGTGGCCTGGACGGACCGGCTGGGCTGGACGCCCGACCGGTGGCGGGAGTTCCTGGAGCGGCCCGGGGTGGAGACCTGGGTCGCGTACGAGCGCGGCACCCCGGCCGGATACATCGAGCTGGACGGGCAGGACGAGGGCGTGGTCGAGATCGCGTACTTCGGGCTGCTGCCCGCGTTCCGGGGCCGGCGCATCGGCGGGCACCTGCTGTCCTGGGGCACCGGCCGGGCCTGGGACCTGGCCGAGCGCTGGGCCGGGCGACCGCCGACCAAGCGGGTGTGGGTGCACACCTGTAGCAAGGACGGGCCGCACGCCCTGGACAACTACCGGCGGCGCGGATTCCGGGTCTTCGACACCAAGGTCGAGATAGACGCTGGCACCGGGGCCGAGTAGGCCGGTCTTCCCCCCGGCAAGGGGCGGCACACGTGACCAAGGACACATCGTCTCACGATGCGGGACAGAGTCGTCCAGATATTGGATGATGGTGGACTGCCCCGAGACCCCCATGCCACGCTTCCCTCATGTCTCGAGCTGGAATTGCCTTGGTGAGTCGGCGACACGTCGATCTCGGCCGCATGTCCAGCGCGATCTGTCCAGCGGGCTGAGGCTGTACCCGTAGTCGGGCCTCCGCCCTGGACGCCACCGCCAGCAGCGCAGCTTTCCCCGCCGCCCCCGACGTCGTGGGCGAGCGCGCACGTCTCGCACTCTCCCCGCCTCGTTAACCTCTGCGCCCCGCGCCCTCCGCCGCAACGCCGTGCCCGCCTGCGCAAAAGCGCAGGTCACCGAGGGTGCGCTGACGAGTACCGCCCGCCGCACCAGAGCCGCTCAGAAGGACACACACCGCCATGGCCGCCACCCCGGACCGCCCCAGCGCAGCCACGCCCCGCCGCAAGGCCGGACGCCACCGCGGCGAGGGCCAGTGGGCCGCGGGTCACTTCACCCCGCTCAACGCCAACGAGCAGTTCAAGAAGGACGACGACGGTCTCAATGTGCGGACACGCATTGAGACGATCTACGCCCACCGCGGCTTCGACGCCATCGACGGCGCCGACCTGCGCGGACGTATGCGCTGGTGGGGCCTCTACACCCAGCGCAAGCCCGGCATCGACGGCGGCAAGACCGCCATCCTGGAGCCGGAGGAGCTGGACGACGAGCACTTCATGCTGCGCGTCCGTATCGACGGCGGGCGGCTGACCACCGAGCAGCTGCGGGTCGTCGGCGAGGTCTCGCAGGAGTTCGCCCGCGGCACGGCGGACATCACGGACCGGCAGAACGTCCAGTACCACTGGATCCGGATCGAGGACGTGCCCGAGATCTGGCGGCGGCTGGAGGCCGTCGGCCTGTCGACCACCGAGGCCTGCGGCGACACCCCGCGCGTCATCGTCGGCTCACCGGTCGCCGGGATCGCCGAGGACGAGATCATCGACGGCACCCCGGCCATCGACGAGATCCACCGTCGCTTCATCGGCACCAAGGAGTTCTCCAACCTGCCGCGCAAGTTCAAGACGGCGATCTCCGGCTCGCCGGTGCTCGACGTGGTCCACGAGATCAACGACATCGCGTTCGTCGGCGTGCGCCACCCCGAGCTCGGCCCCGGCTTCGACCTGTGGGTCGGCGGCGGGCTTTCCACCAACCCGAAGATCGGCGTCCGGCTCGGCGCCTGGGTCCCGCTGGAGGAGGTCCCGGAGGTCTGGGCGGGCGTCATCGGCATCTTCCGCGACTACGGCTACCGGCGGCTGCGCACCCGCGCCCGGCTGAAGTTCCTGGTCGCCGACTGGGGCGCGGAGAAGTTCCGCCAGGTGCTGGAGGACGAGTACCTGAAGCGCAAGCTGGCCGACGGCCCCGCGCCCGCGCAGCCCGTGCAGCGGTGGCGCGACCACATCGGCGTGCACCGCCAGCAGGACGGCCGCTACTACGTCGGCTTCGCGCCGCGCGTCGGCCGGGTGGACGGGGCCACCCTCACCAAGATCGCCGAGCTGGCCGAGGCGCATGGCTCCGGCCGCGTCAGGACCACCGTCGAGCAGAAGATGATCGTGCTCGACGTCGAGCAGGACCGGGTCGACTCGCTCGTCGCGGGTCTGGAGGCGCTGGACCTCCAGGTCACCCCGTCGACGTTCCGGCGCGGCACCATGGCCTGCACCGGCATCGAGTTCTGCAAGCTCGCGATCGTCGAGACCAAGGCGCGCGGCTCCTCGCTGATCGACGAGCTGGAGCGCCGGCTGCCCGAGTTCGACGAGCCCATCACCATCAACATCAACGGCTGCCCGAACGCGTGCGCGCGCATCCAGGTCGCCGACATCGGCCTCAAGGGCCAGCTGGTCATGGACGAGAACGGCGAGCAGGTCGAGGGCTACCAGGTCCACCTGGGCGGCGCGCTCGGCCTGGAGCCCGGCTTCGGCCGCAAGGTCCGCGGCCTCAAGGTCACCTCCGCCGAACTCCCCGACTACATCGAGCGCGTGCTGCGCCGCTTCGAGGAAGAGCGGGAAGAGGGCGAGCGGTTCGCGACGTGGGCGTCGCGGGCGAGCGAGGAGGCACTCTCATGAGTGAGCGAGCGGCGCCTTTTTACTGCCCGTACTGCGGGGACGAGGACCTGCGCCCCTCCGAGGAAGGCCACGGGGCGTGGGAATGCGCGTCCTGCAACCGCGCGTTCCGGCTGTCGTTCCTCGGGCTGCTGGCCAAGGGCCTGCGGCGCGAACACGGCGAAGGGGGCACGGCGATATGACCGAGCAGCTGGACCTGGACGACCCCGCGCACCTGGAGCGGCTCGCCGAGCGCGCGGGGCGCGAACTGGAGGACGCCCCGGCGCTGGAGATCCTGCGCTGGGCGGCCGACACCTTCGGGCCGCGCTTCTGTGTCACCTCCTCGATGGAGGACGCGGTGGTGGCCCATCTGGCCTCCCGCGTCCTGCCCGGCGTCGATGTCGTCTTCCTCGACACCGGCTACCACTTCCCCGAGACCATCGGCACCCGTGACGCGGTGGCGGCCGTGATGGACGTCAACGTCATCACGCTCACCCCCCGCCAGACCGTGGCCGAGCAGGACGCCGAGTACGGCCCGAAGCTGCACGACCGGAACCCGGACCTGTGCTGCGCCCTGCGCAAGGTCAAGCCGCTGGAGGAGGGGCTGCGCGGCTACGCCGCCTGGGCGACCGGGCTGCGCCGCGACGAGTCCCCGACCCGCGCCAACACCCCGGTCGTCGGCTGGGACGCCAGGCGCGGCAAGGTCAAGGTCTCCCCCATCGCCCGCTGGACGCAGGCGGACGTGGACGCGTACGTCGACGAACACGGCGTGCTCACCAACCCCCTGCTGATGGACGGCTATGCGTCCGTGGGGTGCGCGCCCTGCACCCGGCGGGTACTGGAGGGCGAGGACGCGCGCGCCGGCCGCTGGGCGGGCCGCGCCAAGACCGAGTGCGGGCTGCACGGCTGATGGCTGACCAGGAGAACCAGATGAGCGTGACACAGCAGGGCGCCACGGTATGGCTCACCGGTCTGCCGAGCGCGGGCAAGACGACGATCGCCTATGCGCTGGCCGAGCGGCTGCGCGGCGAGGGGCACCGGGTGGAGGTGCTGGACGGCGACGAGATCCGCGAGTTCCTCTCCTCCGGCCTCGGCTTCTCCCGCGCGGACCGGGACACCAACGTCCAGCGGATCGGCTTCGTGGCCGAACTGCTGGCCTCCAACGGCGTCAAGGTCCTGGTGCCGGTCATCGCCCCGTACGCGGACAGCCGCGAGACGGTCCGCAAGCGCCACCAGAGCGAGGGCACGGCCTATCTGGAGGTGCACGTCGCCACGCCGGTGGACGTGTGCGCCGAGCGGGACGTCAAGGGGCTGTACGCCAAGCAGGCGGCGGGCGAGATCTCCGGGCTGACCGGGGTCGACGACCCGTACGAGGCCCCCGAGGTCCCGGACCTGCGCATCGAGACGCACGGGCAGGGCGTCCAGGAATCCGCCGCGGCGCTGAGAGCGCTGCTGGGTGAGAGGGGACTGGCATGACGACCGTGGCTCAGGCCAACGGGACGGGACCCGGCTCGGAGGACGGCGACGGAGACGGAGACGGAGACCTCTACACGCTGTCGCACCTGGACTCGCTGGAGTCGGAGGCGGTGCACATCTTCCGCGAGGTGGCGGGCGAGTTCGAGCGGCCGGTGATCCTGTTCTCCGGTGGCAAGGACTCCATCGTCATGCTGCATCTGGCGCTCAAGGCGTTCGCCCCGGCGCCGGTGCCCTTCTCGCTGCTCCACGTCGACACCGGGCACAACTTCCCCGAGGTCCTGGAGTACCGGGACCGCGCGGTGGCGGCCCACGGGCTGCGCCTCCATGTGGCCTCCGTCCAGGACTACATCGACCGCGGTGTCCTCAAGGAGCGCCCCGACGGCACCCGCAACCCGCTCCAGACGCTGCCGCTGACGGAGAAGATCCAGGCCGAGCGGTTCGACGCGGTGTTCGGCGGCGGGCGCCGCGACGAGGAGAAGGCCCGCGCCAAGGAGCGGGTGTTCTCGCTCCGGGACGAGTTCTCGCAGTGGGACCCGCGCCGCCAGCGCCCCGAGCTGTGGAACCTCTACAACGGCCGCCACGCGCCGGGCGAGCACGTCCGCGTGTTCCCGCTGTCCAACTGGACCGAGCTGGACGTGTGGCAGTACATCGCCCGCGAGAACATCGAGCTGCCGGAGATCTACTTCGCCCATGAGCGCGAGGTCTTCCCGCGCAACGGCATGTGGCTGACCGCCGGCGAGTGGGGCGGGCCCAAGGACGGCGAGACCGTCGAGAAGCGGCAGGTGCGTTACCGCACCGTCGGCGACATGTCCTGCACCGGCGCCGTCGACTCGGACGCCACCACGCTGGACGCCGTCATCGCCGAGATCGCCGCCTCCCGGCTCACCGAGCGCGGCGCCACCCGCGCCGACGACAAGCTGTCCGAGGCCGCCATGGAGGACCGCAAGCGCGAGGGGTACTTCTAAGCATGACCACGACCACGGAGCTCTCCGAGACGACCCTTCTGCGGTTCGCCACCGCCGGTTCGGTCGACGACGGCAAGTCCACCCTCGTCGGCCGTCTTCTGCACGACTCCAAGTCGGTCCTCGCCGACCAGCTGGAGGCCGTGGAGCGCGCGTCGGCCAACCGCGGCCAGGAGGGCCCGGACCTGGCGCTGCTCACCGACGGCCTGCGCGCCGAGCGCGAGCAGGGCATCACCATCGACGTGGCGTACCGCTACTTCGCCACGCCCCGGCGCCGGTTCATCCTCGCCGACACCCCCGGCCATGTGCAGTACACCCGCAACATGGTCACCGGCGCCTCCACCGCCGAACTCACCGTGATCCTGGTCGACGCCCGCAACGGCGTCGTCGAGCAGACCCGCCGCCACGCCGCCATCGCGGCCCTGCTGCGCGTCCCGCACGTGGTCCTCGCGGTCAACAAGATGGACCTCGTCGGCTACCGGGAGCCGGTCTTCGCCACCATCGCCGAGGAGTTCACGGCCTACGCCATCGAGCTCGGCATCCCAGAGGTCACCGCCATCCCGATCTCGGCGCTGGCGGGCGACAACGTGGTGGAGCCGTCCGCCACCATGGACTGGTACGGCGGCCCGACCGTCCTCGAACACCTGGAGACCGTCCCGGTCAGCCACGACCTGGCGCACTGCCACGCGCGGCTGCCCGTGCAGTATGTGATCCGTCCGCAGACCGCGGAGCACCCGGACTACCGGGGGTACGCGGGCCAGATCGCGGCCGGTTCGTTCCGCGTCGGCGAGCGGGTCACGGTGCTGCCGTCCGGCCGTACGACCACGATCTCGGGCATCGACCTGCTGGGCAAGCCGGTCGACGTGGCCTGGACGACGCAGTCGGTGACCGTCCTGCTGGAGGACGACATCGACGTCTCGCGCGGCGATCTGCTCGTGCCGAGCAAGGACGCGCCACCGGCCACGCAGGACATCGAGGCGACGGTCTGCCATGTCGCGGACCAGCCGCTGACGGTGGGCCACCGGGTGCTGCTCAAGCACGGCACGCGCACCGTGAAGGCCATCGTCAAGGACATCCCGTCCCGGCTGACGCTGGACGACCTGTCCCTGCACCCGCACCCGGAGCAGCTCGTGGCCAACGACATCGGCCGGGTGAAGATCCGTACCGCCGAGCCGCTGCCGGTGGACTCCTACGCCGACTCGCGCCGCACCGGCTCGTTCATCCTGATCGACCCGGCCGACGGCACCACGCTGACCGCGGGCATGGTGGGCGACTCGTTCGCGACCGCCACCCCGGCCGCGGCCGACGACGACGACACGTCCGACGACGACGGATGGGACTTCTGATCATGTCCGGTGATGTCTTCTCCACCTTCGCGAAGGAGGGCGGCCGCGTCGGCAGCGGCGCCCTTGGCAGTGGACAGGGAGGGGTCGGCCGATGTGCCTGCTGACCTGCTCGTTCCCCGTTCCCCCGCCGTACCGCAAGCGGCGTAACCGAAGACCTGCCGAACTGCCGGGCGTCCCCTGACGCTGTCCCCGGCCCTCCGAGAGGAACTCCTCCCGTGCCCGTCGACCGCACCACGCACCCGCGCCCGGCCCTCCGCCGGCGCACCCGCCTCTTCGCGGCAGCCGCCGCCCTCCCGCTGCTGATCGGCGCGCTGGGCGCCTGCGGCTACGGCTCCAAGAAGGACGACACGGGAGACAAGGCCGTCCCCGCCGCCGGCGGCAAGAAGATCGACGGCCTGGACAAGGTGAGGATCGGCTACTTCGCCAACCTCACGCACGCCACCGCGCTGGTGGGCCTGCGCGACGGCGGGCTGATCCAGAAGGAGCTGGGCGGCACCGAGATCCAGCCGTTCGTCTTCAACGCGGGCCCGTCCGAGATCGAGGCGCTCAACGCGAACTCCATCGACATCGGCTGGATCGGCCCCTCGCCGTCCATCAACGGCTATGTGAAGTCGCACGGCAAGAACCTCAAGATCATCGCGGGTTCGGCGTCCGGCGGGGTCAAGCTCGTCGTCAACCCGAAGAAGATCAAGACGCTGGACGACGTCAAGGGCAAGAAGATCGCCACCCCGCAGCTGGGCAACACCCAGGACGTGGCGTTCCTCAACTGGATCGCCGAGAAGGGCTGGAAGGTCGACGCCCAGAGCGGCAAGGGCGATGTCTCCGTGGTCCGCACGGACAACAAGGTGACCCCCGACGCCTACAAGTCCGGCGCGATCGACGGCGCCTGGGTGCCCGAGCCCACCGCCTCCAAGCTGGTCGCCGAGGGCGGCAAGGTGCTGCTGGACGAGTCCACCCTGTGGCCGGACAAGAAGTTCGTCATCACCAACGTGATCGTCCGGCAGGACTTCCTCAAGAAGCACCCGGACGTCGTCGAGGCGGTGCTGCGCGGCTCGGTGAACACCAACGCGTACATCAAGGCCAACCCCGACAAGGCGAAGTCCGAGACCAACGCCGCCCTCGAGGCGGAGACCGGCAAGGGGCTCCCGGCCGAGGTGATCGACCCGGCGTGGAAGAGCATCCAGGTCACCGACGACCCGCTGGCCTCGACCCTGGACACCGAGGCGGAACACGCGGTCAAGGCCGGGCTCCTGGAGAAGCCCGACCTCAAGGGCATCTACGACCTGACCCTGCTCAACAAGGTCCTCAAGGCGGAGGGCAAGCCGACGGTCTCCGCCGCGGGGCTCGGCACCCAGTAGCCGCCGGCCGCCCGCGTACGGCACGCATCCCGTACGCGTCCCGTACGCGGGCACCCCGTACGCACGCCCATACGCACGTACGCACCCATCAGGAGGTGACCGGATGTCCCCGGCACTGACCACCGACAAGGCCGACCGGGCGGGCGCGGCCACGGCGGCCGCGGCAGGCCCCTCGGATTCCTCCGGAGCTGTCCGGATCAACCACGTCCACAAGGCGTTCGGCCGCCCCGGCGCCGCACAGCCCGTGCTCGACGACATCAGCCTCGACGTTCGCCCCGGCGAGTTCGTGTGCATCCTGGGCGCCTCCGGCTGCGGCAAGTCGACGCTGCTCAACCTGGTCGCCGACCTGGACAGGCCGACCGCCGGGACCATCGAGGTCCCGGGCGGCCGGCCGGCCCTGATGTTCCAGGAGCACGCGCTCTTCCCCTGGCTGACCGCGGGCAAGAACATCGAGCTGGCGCTGCGGCTGGGCGGTGTGCCGCGCGCCGAGCGCAGGCCCAAGGCCGAGCAGCTGCTGGAGCTGGTGCGGCTGGGCGGCGCGCACGGCAAGCGGGTGCACGAGCTGTCCGGCGGCATGCGGCAGCGCGTGGCGCTCGCCCGCGCGCTGGCGCAGGACTCCAGCGTGCTGCTGATGGACGAGCCGTTCGCCGCGCTCGACGCCATCACCCGCGATGTGCTGCACGGCGAACTGACCCGCATCTGGAGCGAGACGGGCGTCTCGGTCCTGTTCGTCACGCACAACGTGCGCGAGGCGGTGCGGCTGGCCCAGCGCGTGGTGCTGCTGTCCTCGCGGCCGGGGCGGGTCGTCCGGGAGTGGACGGTGGACATTCCGCAGCCGCGCCGGATCGAGGACGCGGCCGTCGCGGACCTGTCCATCGAGATCACCGAAGAACTGCGTGGGGAGATCCGCCGTCATGGCCGGCACTGAGATCACCGGCGAATCGCCGAAGACGACGGCCGCCGTGGAGAAGACGGACGAGCCCGCCACCACGGAACGGCGAAAGCAGTCCAGCCAGGACCTGGCGGGCCTGGAGGCCGGTCTCGACGCGCTGGACGCGGTGCAGATCCGGCGCACCTCGCCCGCCGAGGTGCTGGTCCAGAAGGTGCTGCCGCCCATCGTGGCGATCGCGCTGATCCTGGCCGTGTGGAAGGCGCTGGTCTGGGCGAAGGTCACCGACGACTACAAGCTCCCCGACCCCAAGCTGGTCTGGGACGCGCTGGAGCAGCTGTGGCTCCGCGGCGAGCTGTTCGACATCGTCTGGACCAGCGTCTCGCGCGGACTGTTCGGCTTCCTCATCGCGCTGGCGATCGCCACCCCGCTGGGGCTGATCGTCGCCCGGGTGAAGGTGATCCGCGCCGGGATCGGCCCGATCCTGTCCGGGCTCCAGTCGCTGCCCTCGGTCGCCTGGGTGGCGCCCGCGGTGATCTGGCTGGGCCTCAACGACCGGATGATGTACGCCGTGATCCTGCTCGGCGCGGTCCCCTCGATCGCCAACGGCCTGGTCTCCGGCATCGACCAGGTGCCGCCGCTGTTCCTGCGCGCCGGGCGCACGCTCGGCGCCCGGGGCCTGGTCAGCGCCCGGCACATCCTGCTGCCCGCCGCGCTGCCCGGGTATGTCGCCGGGCTCAAGCAGGGCTGGGCGTTCTCCTGGCGCTCGCTGATGGCCGCGGAGATCATCGCCAAGTCCCCCGACCTGGGGCTCGGGCTCGGCCAGTACCTGGAGAACCAGCGCAACAACTCCGACATGGCGGGGGTGCTGCTCGGCATCATCATGATCCTGTTCGTCGGGATCGCGATCGAGCTGCTGATCTTCGCCCCGATCGAGCGGCGGGTGCTGCGGAGCCGGGGCCTGCTGGTGAGCACCCACTGACACCCCGTCCCGACGCCCCCGCCCATAGCGCGGCCACCCCGCCCGTAGCCCCCCGCCCGTCCTCGTAAGGAATCCGGTAACGCATCCCGTGACCCCCTCGCCCCCCGTCCTGCTGGTCATCGCCCACGGCAGCCGCGACCCGCGCCACGCGGCGACCGTCGCCGCGCTGTGCGCGCGGGTGCGGTCGCTGCGGGCGGGGCTGCGGGTGGAGGCGGCGTTCCTGGACTTCAACGCGCCGAGGGTGGGGCAGGTCCTGGACCGCCTGGCAGCGGAGGGCGCCCGCGATGTGGTCGCCCTCCCGCTCCTCCTCACCCGCGCCTTCCACGCGAAGGCCGACATCCCGGCGGTGCTGCGCGAGACGACGGCCCGCCACCCGGACCTGCGGGTCCGGCAGGCCGAGGTGCTCGGCCCCTCGCCGCTGCTGATCAGCGCCCTGGAGCGGCGGCTGTACGAGGCCGGGCTGCGGCCCGGCGACCGAAGCTCGACCGGGGTCGTCCTGGCCTCGGCGGGCTCCACCGACCCGGAGGCGATCGCGGTGATCGCAGAAATCGCGCGGGAGTGGCGGCACACCGGTTGGTGCGCCGTGCGGCCCGCGTTCGCCTCCGCCACTCTCCCCCGCACCGAGGACGCGGTGCGCGCCCTGCGCGCCGAGGGCGCCCGCCGCGTGGCCGTCGCCCCGTACGTCATCGCCCCCGGCCGCCTCCCGGACCGCATCGCGCACGGCGCGCGCGATGCGGGCGCGGACGTCCTGGCGGGCGTCCTGGGCCCGGCCCCGGAGCTGGCCCGGCTGCTGCTGCGCCGCTACGACGAGGCGGGGGCCCGGAAGCTGACGGCGCTCACCGCCTGACCGCGCGGTCCCGTCCCGCCTTCCGTCACTCGTTCGGGCTACTCCCCCGCTCCGCCTCAGGGGGACCCCCGGCCCCGGCGGGGCTTGGGGTCCGACGGGGTTCGGCCACGTCCGCCCCGTGCGATTCACCGCCTCTTCCGTGTCCCGTCCCCCGCCCGTCCCGCATCCTTGTCAGCCCGGCCCCCGGACACCGCTGGACTTGCCTCCCACACATCAGGACGTTGCAGGACGCCGACGCCCCAGGGGATGCCATGCGCACTGAACACGCCCCCCGTCCACTCGGAACCGACTTGGTCGGCACGGCCGACAGAGCAGCCCGCCGCGGCACCCGCAGGCGGGGCGCGATCGCGGTGGCCGCCACCATCGCGCTGACGGTCATCAACCCCTGGGCGGTGCCCGGGCCGGCGCAGGCGGCCACGCCCGCTGCGGCGAAACCCGCCCCAACCGCCGCCGCGAAGTCCGTCACCGACTGGACGACGCGGACCGTGGCCCCGGGCGTCGAACTGCGCACCGGTGTCATCAAGGACCCGGACGCCAAACCCTCCTGGACGGTCACCGTCCAGGCCCCCGCCGTCAACCGGCTGACCGGCGCCCCGACGTCCGCCCCGCTCTCCACCCGCGCCTGGGCCGACGACACCGCGCGGCGGCTGCGGGACGCCGGTCTCGAGCCGCGCCTGGAGCAGGTCCGCTGGCCCGCGTACGCGGACACGCCGAGCGGCACGATGGGCTGGCGGGTGCGCGTGGGCTCGTACGCCACCGCGGAGGACGCCCAGAGCACCAGCCAGAAGGTGTCCGCGAGCGGCCTGCGCCCGGCCGTGGAGTGGACCGGCTACGACGTGCAGCAGCCGGCCGACCGGGAGAGCGTGCATGTCGCGGTCATCGACCCGGCCGCCTTCACCGGCACCGTCGAGGGCACGCACAACGGCGATGTCGCGGACCGCGAGACGACCTCCGCCGTCGCCGCGAAGGTCGGCTCCCTGATCGGCGTCAACGGCGGCTTCTTCGTCACCTCCGACGCCGACGGTGTCCAGGGCACCATGGCCGGAATCGGCGCCTACGACGGCGAACTCCAGTCGATGGCCGCCGGCTCACGGGCCGCACTGATCCTCGACGACGGCGGCCGGAACCCCCGTATCGCGGACCTGACCACCACGGTCACCGCCCGCGCCGGATCGGCCGACTACGCGGTGGAGGGCATCAACCGGGTGCCCGGGAAGGTGCGCAACTGCGGCCGCCCAGGCGCCACCCCGACCGAGGAGCCCCGCCAGGACCTCACCTGCGCCAAGACCGACGACCTGGTGAAGTTCACGTCGTCGTTCCGCGCCGGCCTGCCCACCGGCCCCGGCGTCCAGGCTGTGCTCGACGCCGACCACCGCGTGGTGTCCGTCGGCGCGCGCGGCGGCAAGGTCCCGTCCGGCGGCTCGGTGCTCCAGGGCATCGGCGGCGCCGCCGACTGGCTCACGGCCCACGGCCGCGCGGGCGAGCCCATATCCGTCGAGGAGGTCATCCGCGACACCGCCGGCCGGCAGGTCGAACTCGGCCCCGGCGACAGCGTCGTCAGCGCCGCGCCCACCCTGGTCGAGGACGGCCGGAACGCCGTCGACGCCGCCACCGAAGGCATGCTCGACCCCCAGGACCTCTCCTTCGGCTACGCCTGGTCCAACGGACGGCAGCCCCGCACCATGGCCGGGATCGACAAGCAGGGGCGGCTGATCCTCGCCACGGTGGACGGGCGGCAGCCCGGCGTCAGCGAGGGCTTCACGCTCGTGGAAGGCGCCGACTTCATGCGCTCCCTGGGCGCGGAGCAGGCCCTCAACCTGGACGGCGGCGGCTCCAGCGCCATGGCCGTGAACGGCGGGCTCGTCAACGCCCCCTCGGACGCGGCGGGCGAGCGCGCGGTGGGCGACACGGTCCAGGTGGTTCCGGCGGGCGCCGGGCGGTGACTTCGCGGTGGCTTCGGAACGTGTCGCCGCCCCGAAGCCACCACCCGCCGCGTCCCTCCACTACACGAGCAGATCCAGCCCCTTGTACCCGATGCCGGGAGCGTTGAGGGCCAGCCAGCCGTGGCCGCGCATCAGCGTGTAGGAACCGATCTCGGTGGGGTCGACGGACAACTCCCAACAGGCGTAGGCCGCCCGCGCCGTGCCCTCGTTGGGCTCGGCCTCGTCGTACTCCGGGTCGAAGTCCTCTTCGTCGACGCGCAGTTCCTCCCAGGGCAGCGGCTCGCCGATCCACTCGGGGTCGCTTTCCGCCGCGTAACGCCGCCGGATCCGGCCCTTCTCGGCCACCACCCAGATGTCCGCCCCGCCCGCCTCGTCCTGGAAGAACATCTGCGCCTCGCCGCAGTGCTCGCTCAGCCGCTCCACGGCCCCCATCCACTCGTCCCAGCCCTCGCCGACCACGCTGATGAGGTTGCCGTAGACCAGCCGCCAGCCGTCCAGCTCCGGGGTGATGAACACGGGCAGCGCGCCCCGGCGCCACGGCATGTCGTCCACATCGACGCCCTCCTCCAGCGTGACCGGGAAGCGGTCGTGCAGCTCCAGCGCCTCGAACACCCCCTCATAGGCCGCGCCCGGCACCGCGTACCACCATCCGCGCGGTTCCAGCCGGGACGGCTTCTCTCCACTGGCCTTGATCCGCGCGCGACGCTCCAGCAGCGTCTTGTCGCGGGCGTCGAGGCGGTCGATCAGCCCGGTGGCGAGGAGTTCGCGGAGCCTGTGGTTCGTCATGTCAACCGACCCTAATGCGATGGGCTGACAGCCTGAGAATCAGCCATCTCGCGTAGGGTTCCGGTGATGCGGGACCGTTGGTCCCGTTTCGCGAGGAGGGGTTGCCATGCCAGATCTGCTGCGCCGGTGGTGGACGACGGCCGCCGCCGTGACCGTCGCGGTGATCGGCGCTCTTCTGCTGTCAGGACAGATCAAACACCTATGGGACGGCCACTCCGAACTGGCCGTGCTGCGCGCCCACGGACTGCACGCACGGGCCGAGGCGTCCCTGTCCACCACCTGCTCCCAGGGGCGGGGCATCAGCTGCGAGACGTCGTCGGTGTGGCTCGATTTCATCGACGCCGACGGCGATCCGGTCAGCGTCCCGGAGACGGCGATCGACGGCTCGCTCTATGTCCCGCACGGCCACCGTGACGCCGAGGACCGCGTGGCGACGACCGTCGTCTACAACCGGGCAGACCCCTACCAGGCCCAGCCCGCCGGGGCCCTCGACCAGAACGTCCTCGACCTCGCGGCCCACCGCTGGCTCGCCCTCACCATCGCGCTCGCGCTGCTCGGCGCTGGCATCGCCGGCGCCGTCGCCGCATGGCCGCCACCCCGCCCGGCCCACCGGCCCTCCGCCTGACGACAATTCGCGTGCCTCCCACCACGCCCCCGTGATTCGCTACCCCGCATGGCAAGACTGCGACTCGACCGCGTCCTCGTCGTGGACGTCGAAGCGACCTGCTGGGACGGCCCCACCCCCGAGGGCATGGCATCCGACATCATCGAGATCGGCCTGTGCGAACTCGACGTCGCCACCGGCGAACGCTCCGGCCGCCGCTCCCTGATGATCCGCCCCGAGCGCTCCACGGTCAGCCCCTTCTGCACCGAACTGACCACCATCACCCCCGAACAGGCCGCCGACGGCCTCAGCTTCGCCGAAGCCTGCGAGATCCTGCGCGACGAGCACGGCGCCGGGCACCGCGTATGGGCGAGCTGGGGCGAGTACGACCGCGCCCAGTTCACGCGCCAGTGCGAGGCGACCGACACCCGCTATCCGTTCGGCACCCGGCATCTCAACGTCAAGAATCTGTATTCGCTGATGCACTCCCTCGACCGCGAACTGGGCATGGCCGGAGCCCTCCACCACGCCGGGCTCGCCCTGGAGGGCACGCACCACCGGGGCGTGGACGACGCGTGGAACATCGCGGGGCTGCTGGCGGGGCTGCTGGGGCGCGGCGCGGTCCGCTCCTTGTAGGCTCCGCCGTGATCACCAACGTGGGCCCGGGGGAGGTACGTTGACGGAAGCGGAGCCGCGCCATATCGACCCGCTCGAAGCCGTGGAGCACCTGTTCGCGCTGTGGCTGCCGCGCTGGCGCCTGGCACTCGTCGGCGGCGAAGCTCCGCCGTCGTACGAGGAGGAGTGGACCGTAGCGCCCTCCCTGGCCGAGGTGTCGAACTACGGCGCCTTCCCGGCCACGTTCGACGGCCCCGACGGGCAGCGCCATCCGGTGGCCGTCGAGCGGTTCGACATCGAGGACCCGGACGAGACGTCTTCCGGCCCCCTGCACGCCTCGTGGGGTCTGCCGGACGAGGGTGCGGAGCATACGTTCGCGCTGATCAGCGAATTCCTCACAGACGTAGCGGAGTCGGGCCGGGGCCGGGCACTCGCCGGATACATGGCGGGTTACTTGGCCGCGGACGGTACGGATCTGCTCCGCATCACGGTGGCCGCCGAGCCGGACGGCCCCGCGCTGGACGATGAGCTGCACCTGCTGGTGCGCTCCCACGACAGGACGACGCGATTGGCCCTGGCCGACGCCAAGGCCGCCCCCGACGCCGCCTCCGACGGCTCATCCACGTACCGGATCGCCTGCGTCACGTCCCTGCTCAGCGAGTTCCTCCAGATCAACAACACCGACGCGGTGACCTTCGAGGTGACCTTCGGCACCCATGACATCGACCTGAACGTCGCCGACCCCGACGCCGCCTTCCGCGCGGGCTGGGCCGGAGACGAACACTGGCTGATCGCTGAGGAGGGCGACGACGAATCCGACGACGTCCTCTGGGCGCTGGACGCCCCCTCCCTGAAAGCCGCGCTGACCGAGTCCGAACAGAACATGGTCACGGCGGCCCGGGCCCAGACCCTGGTCTGGGAGTTCGACTCCACGACGCCTGAAATCCCCGGCGATGAACTGGTCTCCTGGCTAGCCCGCGACCTGCTCGAAACGATCCTCACCGAGATCACCGGCGCGCCCGGCACCCCACCCATCCTCGCCTACGCCAAGAACCTCCCCCTCGAATCCGTCCTGTCCGGCGAAGGGGACTCCTGCCTCCTCCTGGTCGGGGCACAACGCACCGCCCTCGTCTACATCAGCGGCTAGATGTATTGACCCTGGCCGCGGGACGGGACGGTACCGCCGCGGTCTCCCGGTGTCTGGTCTCCTTCGCCAGGGCCACGGTGACGACGGTGAGCGCGCTCATCGAGGCGATGAAGACGACCACCCCGACCACGCTGTGGTCGAACCAGAGCAGCAGGCACGTCGCCAGCACGGGGGCCAGTCCCCCGGTGAGGACGGTGCCGAGGTTGTTGGCGACGCCGACGGCGCTGAACCGCACCCTGGTGTCGAAGAGTTCGGCGAAGAAGGCGGGCTGTGAGCCCAGGATCGCGGACTGGCCGATGCCGAGGGTGACCAGGAGCGCGAGCCAGATCAGCCAGGTGTTCTGCCCGTCGATGACGGCGAAGAACGGCCAGGCGGCGGCGAGCAGGACCAGCGCGCCGCCGATCGAGACGGGCCGCCGGCCGACCCGGTCCGAGAGCGCCCCGAACGCCGGGACGGTCACCAGTTTTACGGCCGCGGCGATGGAGATGCCGCTGAGCAGCGCGGACGTGGACATCCCGCGGTCCTCGGCGTACGCGACCGAGAACGTGCCGAAGATGTAGTAGCCCGCGTTCTCCGCGGCGCCCGCGCCGATCACGATGAGCATCTGCCGGGGGTAGCGGCGCCAGGCCTCGACGAAGCGGGTACGGGCCAGCCGCTCGCGCAGCGTGCCGGTCGGCTGCGGGCGGGCGGTGGCGGCTTTGGAGTCCTGGAACTCGGCGGTCTCCTCGACCGACCTGCGCACCCACAGCCCGAAAAACGTCAGCACCGCGCTGAGAAGGAACGGCACCCGCCAGCCCCAGGCCAGGAACGCCTCCTCGGACAGCAGCCCGGTCGCGAGGGCGAAGGCACCGGTGGACAGCAGCGTTCCGGTGCCGGTGCCGATCGCGGGCAGTGAGGTGAGCAGGCCGCGCCACTTCGGCGGCGCGTTCTCGAACAGGATGATCAGCGCTCCGGTCTTCTCACCGCCCGCGGCGAAGCCCTGCACGAACCGCAACAGCGTGAGCAGCAGCGGCGCGGCGACGCCTATCTGCCCGTACGTGGGCAGCAGGCCGATCGCGGTGGTGGCCAGGCCCATCAGCAGCAGGGTGGCCACCAGAACGTTCTTGCGGCCCCGGGTGTCGCCGCGTTCGCCGAAGAAGGCGCCGCCGAGCGGGCGGGCGACGAAGCCGATCGCGAAGGTGCCGTAGGCGAGGATCGTGCCGACCAGGGGGTCGCTGTCGGGAAAGTACACCTTGTTGAAGACCAGTGAGGCCGCGGTGCCGTACAGCGCGAAGTCGTACCACTCGACGGTGGTGCCGAAGACCGCCGCGAGCATGACCCTCGGCTGGAACACGCGCCGTCTGCTTGCTACTTCGCTCATGGGACTCCTTCGTCGACTGACGGAGAATGCGACGCTGTACCACTAGGTGGTTCACTTGTGCCGCTGAATGGTTCGGTGATGTTATGGAGGCACCCACCCGGTGACAAGGGGGTGGCGCCGACTTCTTTCCGCCGTGAGGAGACCCATGTCCGAGTCCGACGCGGGAGGCGTCCGCAGCGTGCAGCGCGCGGTCGAACTGCTCGCCCTGTACGACGCCGAACACCCCAGCCGCACCGTGCGCGAGCTCGTCGACGCGACCGGTCTGGCCAAGACCACCGTGGTGCGCCTCGTGCACACCCTCGAGCAGTGCGGGCTGCTGTGGAGCCGTGGGGACGGACACACCGTCCCCGGCCCCGGACTGCTGCACTGGGCCGAACTGGCCAGGTCCACCTGGCAGTTGCCCGAGTCGGCCCTCGCCCTGATGAAGCAGCTGAGCGAGGCCAGTGACGGCGAGGCCGTGCACCTGTACGTACGCCAGCAGCAGGCCCGCGTCTGCATCGCCCGCCACGAGGGCGCCCGCACCCTGCGGCATGTGGTCCGGGTCGGGCAGGAGATGCCCCTGTGGTCGGGAGCCGCGAGCCATGTCCTTCTCTCCCGCGCCGACCAGGCCGACGTGACACAGGTGGCCGGCGCCGCACCGCACGAGGACTGGGCGACGGTGCTGTGGGAGCGGGCGCAGAAGGCGGCCGTCGCGGGCTGGGCGGTCAGCCACGGGGAGCGTGAGGCCGGGGTGTCCGGTGTCGCGGCCCCCGTTTTCGACAGAGCGGGGCGCCTCACCGGCGCCCTCGCCCTGGGCGGACCCACCGCACGCTTCACCGACGAGGCGGTGGCGGGCTTCGTTCCGGCGCTGACCGCGGCGGCACGCGATCTGACGGCGCTCGACTGCATCGGAGGGGCAGCCCGATGACCGGCGGCGGCCCGATGCCCGGCGGCGGCCCGGTGGCCGGCGCGCTCCTCGACGGCGTACGCGTCCTCGACCTCACGAACGTCCTCGCGGGGCCGTTCGCGGGATACCAGCTCGCCCTTCAGGGCGCCGACGTCCTCAAGATCGAAATGCCCGGCTCCGGCGATCTGGCCCGGCAGTTGGGCGCCGACCGGGCACTGGGCGAGGACCTGCTGGGGGCCTCGTTTCTCGCGCAGAACGCGGGCAAACGCTCCCTGACCCTCAACCTCAAGGACCCCGAGGGCCGGGCCGCGCTGCTGCGGGCGGTACGCGAGGCCGACGTACTCGTCGAGAACTTCAGGCCCGGCGTGATGGACCGCCTGGGCGTCGGCTGGCAGGAGCTGCGCAAGGAGAATCCGAGCCTCGTCTACTGCGCGATTTCCGGGTTCGGACAGACGGGGCCGATGCGCTCACGGCCCGCCTACGACCAGATCGTGCAGGGGCTGAGCGGCATGATGAGCGTCACCGGAACCGCTGACGTGGCCCCGCTGCGGGCCGGGTTCCCCGTGGCGGACACGCTCGGCGGCATGGCGGCGGCGTACGCGATCGCGGCGGCCCTGGTGCGGCGCGCCCGCACCGGCGAGGGCGCCCTGCTGGACGTGTCGATGCTGGAGGCGGCGCTGACGGCGATGGGCTGGGTCACCTCCAACTACCTGATCACCGGCCGCGAACCGCACCCCATGGGCAACGAGAACTTCACCGCCGCGCCGTCGGGCACCTTCGCCACGGCCGACGGGTACCTCAACATCGCCGCCAACCGGCAACAGCAGTTCGCCACCCTGTGCCGCCTCATCGACCGCGACGACCTGCTCGACGACCCGCGCTTCCGTCACCCGGCCGACCGCAAGGCGCGCCGGGACGAGTTGCGGGCCGAGGTCGAGGCCGGGCTCTCGGCTCGTACGGCGAAGGAGTGGGAGGAGGTCCTCTCCGACGCCGGAGTCCCCGCGGCCCGTGTCCTGTCGGTTCCGGACGCGCTCGGCCTGGAGCAGTTGGCATCCCGCTCCTTCGTACACAGCCTGCCGTTCCCGGACGGCCGCGACCGGTCCCTGCGGGTGCTGGGCAGTCCGGTGAGCGTCGACGGCCGCCCGGCGGGCCCGTCAAGCCCACCGCCGCTGCTCGGCCAGCACACGGACACGGCGCTCGCCGAACTGGGCTACGACGAGGAGGAGATCGCAAGGCTGCGGAAGCGCGGCGCCGTATAACCCCGTGACACCCTGACGCCCCCACCCAAGGACAGCAACATGACCAGCGAACCGCCCGCCAACAGCCCCACCATCCCCCGACCGATCGACGAGGCGAAGGTGACCGGCTGGTGGTCCACCGCCGTCAGCCGCATCCGCCCCGGCGAGATCCTTTTGCGCGGCTACCCCGTCGAGCAGCTCATCGGCCGCACGGGGTTCGCCGAGCAGATCTGGCTGATGCTGCGCGGTGAACTGCCGAACCAGGCACAGTGCCGGCTCCTGGAGGCTGCACTGGTCGCCGCCGTGGACCACGGCCCACAGGCCCCGTCCATCGCCGCCGCACGCATGGCCGCGACCTGCGGCGTCGGCCTCAACAGCGCGGTCGCCACCGGCGCGGGCCTGCTGGGCGACACCCACGGCGGAGCCGGCCAGCAGTGCATGGAGCTTCTGAACCGCATCATAGGCGGCGAGCAACCCCGCGACCTGGTAGCCGAGTTCAGGCAACGGAAGGCCTACGTACCCGGATTCGGCCACCGCTTCCACCCACGCGACCCGCGCCGAGACCCGCTCCTGACCCTGGTCCGCGAGGCCGTGGACGCGGGCCAGGTGCCCGGCCACGCCCTGGCCGCAGGCCTCGCACTGGAGGCGGCCCTGGCCGAGGGTCGCACCAAGCCGGTCCCCATGAACATCGACGGCGCAACCGCCATCATCTACGCGGAGCTGGGCTTCCCCGCCGAGCTCGGCCGCGGCCTGTTCGTCCTCTCGCGCAGCGTCGGCATCCTGGCGCACGCCTGGGAGGAGTACGAGGGCGGCGCCCGCATCAAGGGACCACTGCCGACGCCACTGCTCGCCGGATACCACGGCACGCCGCCACGCGACGTGGAGCGCTGAGGACACCGGCACGGGCTGGAAGGCTCGGTGAGTGTCCGAACTGCCTGCCATGCTGGGGTCCAGGAACACGAGGAGGCAGTGATGGCAGTCATGAGCGTCGCCAAGGCGCGAGTCGACGATCACGAAGGCCCTTGGACGGTCGAGGACGTCCTCGCCCTCCCGGAGCACCCGGCCCGCGCCCGCTATGAGCTCGTGGACGGTGTTCTCATGGTCTCTCCCGCGCCCGCCTGGGACCACCAGATCGTGTCCTCAGAACTGCACCGTCAGATCCACGCCGCCTTGGCCCGATCTGCCGCGCCGTTCCTATCCGCCGGCGCGGTGATGGTGACCGGCGAATCCAGACTGTTCATCCCCGACATCGCCGTCGTGGACCGCGCCGCCGTCCAGCGCGGGACGCTGGCCGTGCCGCTCGAAGCGGTCCTGCTGCTCGTGGAAATCGTGTCGCCGTTCAACCGATCCACCGACCGCATCCTCAAGCCCGCGCTCTACGCCCAGGCGAAGGTGCCGGCCTACTGGCGCGTCGAGCTCGAGCCCGACGTGCGGATTGTGGTGCACGAGCTGTCCGTCGACACATACCGCGAGGTGTCCACGGTCACGGGGAAGGAGTCCGTCCAGGTCGCCGGAGAGTTCAGCGTCGAGTTGGACGTCCCCGGACTGCTCGGCGATCTGGCGGGCTGAGCGACTGGACACTAACTCGACCGCACCCGGGCGCCGTTGACCACCAGCGCAACGTCGAGATTGTCACGCGTGGCGTTGGAGTACGGGCAGACCTCGTGGGCCGTCCTGACCAGTTCGACGGCCTGTTCGCCGGTGACCGACGGCAGGGAGACCCGTAGCTCGGCGCCGAGCTTGAAGCGGCCGCCGTCGATCGGGATCAGCGAGACCGACGCGTCGATCTCCGCGTCGTCCGCCTTGAGGTTCTCGCGCTGCCCGATCAGCGCGAGCGTCGCGCCGAAGCAGGCGGCGTAACCGATCGCGAAGAGCTGTTCGGGGTTGGCGCCCGCACCGTCCCCGCCAAGCTCCTTGGGCAGCCGCAGTTCCAGGTCGAGCCGTCCGTCGGAGGTGCGACCGCGGCCGTTTCTGCCTCCGGCCACGTGTGCCTCCGCCGTGTAGAGCGCCTTCGTCATCCTCAACTCCCTTGCATCGCTTCCTGAATCTGAATCTTTCACTTCAAAATCAGGAAGTCAATCGCTAGGCTCGGACACCTCACAACGACAACTTGGAGCCAAGATGGCGGGACTTGAGGTCGGCTACCTTCTACCGACGCGCGACCAGACCGTTCGAGGCGAGCACGCACCACGACGGCTCATCGCCCAGGCGCGGCGCGCGGAAGAGCTCGGGCTGGATTCGGTCTGGGCGGGCGACTCCCCCGTGACCAGGCCCCGCGCCGATCCGCTGCTGCTGATGGCCGCCGTGGCCGAGACCACCGAGCGGATCGCGCTCGGCACGGCGGTACTGCTCCCGGCGCTGCGCCATCCGATCCTGCTGGCGCATCAACTCGCCACCCTCGACCGGCTGTCGGAGGGGCGCCTGATCGCGGGCATGGGCGGCGGGTTCCCGAACCCCGACACCGAGGCCCAGTTCACTGCAATCGGCGTCGACTTCGCCCGCCGGATCAGCCGCCTGGAGGAGTCGATCGACGTCATGCGCCGGCTCTGGAGCGGAGAGGAGGTCTCCCACCAGGGCAAACACTTTTCCTTCGACGGTGTGCGGCTCACTCCCCCGCCGTACCGTCCGGGCGGCCCGCCGATCTGGCTGGCCGGAAGCGGCGGCCCGGCGCTGCGCCGGGTGGCCCGCCTCGCCGACGGCTGGCTCCCGTATCCGCCCGAGACGACGACGTACGCGGAGGAACGCCGGAACATCGAGCGCGCGGCGCCGCCCCGTACAGTCACCCCCGCCCTGTACGCGACGCTCTGCCTGGACGAGGACCCGCACCACGCACGCAAGCGGCTGCGGAGCAGCATCGAGCCGTACTACAACGCACCGCTTGAGCGCATCGAGCAGATCCAGGCCATGTTCGCCGGTACGCCCCGCCAGGCCGCCGACTGGCTGCACGGCTACGCCGAGGCGGGCGCCCGCCACGTCGTCATCCGCCTGGCGACCGACGACCACGACCAGGGCCTGGAGGAGTTCGCCGAGCGAGTGCTGCCGCTCCTGCGCGGTCTAAAGTGATGAAGTGGAACAGCGAACGTACAACCAGTACTGCGCCACCGCGCGCACCCTCGACCTCGTCGGCGAGCGCTGGACGCTGCTCCTCATCCGCGAGCTACTGACCGGACCCAAGCGGTTCGGCGACCTCCAGACCAGCCTGCGCGGCCTGGGCACCGGCCTGCTGGCCGCCCGCCTCAAGCACCTGGAACGAGAGGGCCTGGCCCACAAGATCACCCTCCCGCCCCCGGCCCGCACCCCCGCGTACGCCCTCACCGAGGCAGGCGAGGAGCTGGGACCGGCGATCCTGCACCTGGCCCAGTGGGGCCTGAAGTGGGCGATGGGCGAGCGGCGCGAGACGGAGACCTTCCATCCGGGCTGGGCGGTCCTCGGCCTACGGGCCTGCTTCAACGCCGAGGCCGCCGCCGGGCTCCGCGCGGTGTACGAATTCCGCGTCGACGACGAGGTCTTCCACGCCCGGATCGACGACGGAACGATCGAGGCACTGCACGGGCCCGCCCAGCACCCCGACGCGACCGTCACGATCAGCGAGGAGGCGTTCGTCAGCCTCACCGGACAGGGCCTCACGTTCGCCGATGCCCTCGAGAGCGGCGCCGCGTCGGCGTCCGGCGACAGCGAGGCGCTGCACAGCCTGAAAGGCCTGTTCCCCCTGCCGCCCCCGCGCGCCCGGAAGGCGGACGGGACACCGCCCTGATCGCGCCAGGCCGCACCCTAGGGAACGCTCCACGACCGGCAGTTCGGCTCGTGGCGCACCTGCTTGGGGATGGCTACGGCCTTGGCTATGAACGGTGCATACAGGGTACGCAGAGCAACCAGGGCGGCATCGTTCCCCAGCACCACGGAGGCCGAGGGCCGGTCGGCGATCCGTCTGAGTTCTTGGAGCACATCCGCGAAAGGCTGCCGCCCGAGTCGCCGTATCCGCTGCTCCACTTCGTCCTTGTTGTTCTTCGCCAGGCACTCGGCACTTCGCCAATGTGTCGAGGCACTGCCCGACCGCGTCCAGCCGACCTTTGCGCAGCGTGCCTCGATTGAGCCGGAAGACATCGATGGACGCGCAGCCTCGGGCGGTCAGGCAGTGGTACTCCCCGCTGGTGAGCGAAAGCCGGAAGTGGTCGGCCGGTTGGTCCGCCGTGGGATCGACGAGCAAGGGGTTCCCGGCCACGTCCCGGGGGAACGCGCCGCCCTTGGCGTGGGTGTTGCAGAAGGCACAGGCGAGCAGGTGGTTGTACCAGTCGAAGACCCGTCGTGGCGCATGGTTCAGCGGCTCGTGATGGTCGATCGCGGTGCCAAGGCTTTCCGAGCAGTACATACAGCGCTCGATGCCGCTGGCCATGGTGCGTAACGCGTTGGCGACCCTGTTGCGCGTACCGCCGGCGGCCTTCCAGGCGCTCCGGGCAGCGGCTTCGGTGAGGCCGACTTCGGGTAAGCGCTCGTGTGCCTTGGCGAGGAGACCGGCAGTCCGGCTGTCGAGCGGCGGCCGTTGAAGTGGGATCACTCGTCACGCCCTAGATGGGCGGCCACTTCGGTCACACGAGCCGACAAGGAACTGTTCAGCTGCGCGCTCAACCGCCGGTATTCGGCCAGCTCCTCCTCGCTCGCCTGCTCGTCCAGGACACGGAACTCCATGGCCGCCAACCGCCGTCGCAGTTCATCTGCCCGCGCGGAGTACGGGGAATCCACCCCGAAGAGGTCCGAGAGGATCGCGTCGTCACCGCTGCCGTACACGACTCGCTGGTACAGCTCCTCGTCGACCACCTCGGGCGGCCGCTCCTCGGTCGGGCCGGCCAGCCGGATCAGGCCGCCGGGGTCGGCGGCCTGGCAGATGTACGGACTATGGGTGGTGACGATGAACTGGATCTCGGGGAAGTGCTGTTTCATCCAGTGGCCGATCCGCTTCTGCCAGCTGACGTGCAGATGGGCGTCGACTTCGTCTATGAGCACGACCCCCGGCATGGGGATGACCGGATGTCCGTCGCGCTCCTCGACTCGAAGCTCGCCATACGCGCCATGCAGGTGTCGGACTATGTCGACGACCAGTGCGGTGACTGAGCGGTAGCCGTCACTCATCCCGCGCAAGGCCAGCACTCCGCGCGGGGTGTTCACCCAGAGACCGTCGGAGTCCACTCCTGTCACTTCGTGATCGTCGGGCAGCAACCCATCACCGAGCAGGAGTTTCACGACCTCGACGAGCTCGCGTGCGCCAGTACGCCCTTCGAGACTCCGCAGATGCTGGTCGATCAGCCAGGTGACGCCTTCCGTCAGGCAGACGCTCTCATCGAAGAGCGTTGCCAGCCGATCAGCGCGCTCGGAGCCCCCGGACCGAGCGGAGACTCCGCCGTCGAGACGGCGGTAGGGCCCATAACCGAGGCACAGCCACCCCTGCGGCGTTTCCTGCCAGGGTCCCGACTCGGCCCTGCGTTGCAGCTCGAACGCCTCCGCCGTCGACGGACGCCGCAGGCGGACATGACTCTCACCACGGTTGGCCACCCGCTCCCAGACCAGCCGGACGCTCCCGGTCTCCGGGAACCAAATCTTCGCGAGGTGGTTGTCGGTACTGACCCATCGGGCATCCACGTGCTCGGGACCGGCAACCCCCGCCTCGACGACTGCCTTACGCGCCCCACCCGTCACCCAATCCCCAGCCTCCTTGAGCAGCGCATGAGTGACGGCCGGGCCCTGCAGCGCCAACGCGAGGGCCTGTAGCACCGTCGTCTTGCCGGAGCCGTTACGCCCGGCCAGTACGGTCCAGCCCGCGTGGCTGCCGTCCTCGCGCCGGGGGAAGCGCAGCCACGCGGCCCGTTGGCCATGGAACCCCCGGACGCCGGACAGCTCCAGCTCGGTGACGTACATGTGTGCCTCCTACCGACGGTCCGGCGTCTCTTCGCACACTATCGACCCGGGGAGCGGGGCGGGGTGCCTCGCTCCCCGGTGTGCGCTCAGGCCGCCTCGGCCTGCTCGAAGTCGGCGACTGCGGATCGGCCGAGCCAGACCAGCCTGGCCGACACCTCCTCCTCACCGCCGCGCCCTCGCCCTGCGAACCACCGGAGGGCCCGCTCGGGGGTGTTGAGGACGAACTGCCGGGTGCCGTCGATGGTGGTGACCCGCACGGGTCCGTCATCGAAGGCCAGGCCCCAAGCCGCGACGCATCCGTCCTTCACGCCCGGGTCCACCTCGTACTCCTGGACGACGGCGAAGATCCGGGGCGCGACGGCGACGACGAGTTCGCACAGCTCTTTGTCGAAGGCTTCCGGGGATGTGTCGTCCGCCCACGGGAATGGGAGCGAAGGGTGGTTCTGGCTCGGTGAGTTGGGGTTCGGCGTCTCCATATGGGCCTCCGAGAGGTGTCGGTGCCCCCCGCTTCGGGCATGCCGGTGCCGGGGCGGCAGGCATGAGGGGGCAGTAGGCTTCCGGCTCCAGCCGGTCATCAGCGTGTGATGAGCGCATCACTCACAGTACGCCACAACTTTGTGCACCACAAGTTTGTGGCGATGTCCGAGCTGTCTGATTGGATGGCGGAACGAGCGCTTGTCGGGCTCTCGACGGATCGGAGGAATCGGGCGCATGGCACTGAGGAGTCAGCCCACCGCGTTCCAGGCACGGTTGGGTGCCGAGCTGCGCAAGATGCGCGAGGCGGCGGGCATGACCGCCCGGGAGGCGGCCGAGCGGGTCGGCACCACCTCGGCCCAGATGAGCCACGTGGAGTCAGGGCGGGCGGGCATCAGCGCGGAGCGGGTTCGGCAGATGGCGACTCAGTACGCGTGCCTCGACGAGGAGCTGATCGCTGAGTTGGCCGCCATGGCTACGGATCGCGGCAAAGGGTGGTGGGAGGAGTTCCGAGGCCAGCTCGCGCACGGGGCACTGGATCTCGCTGAGCTGGAATCCCGCTCCCGCTATATGCGAACACTTCAGGCTGCCTACATCCCGGGGATTCTGCAGACCAAGGACTACATGCGCGCTCTCATGGCCTACGGGCTCCCCGAGCCGACGCCATACCACCTCGACATGTTGGTGGACTTCCGCATGCGCCGGCAGCGCGTCCTGGAACGCGACGCACCTCCCCCGTTCGAAGCGGTCATCCACGAATCCGCCCTGCGCACACGGGTTGCCGACCGGGCCGTAGCGCGTCGCCAACTGCGGCACATACTGGAGCAGTCAGAACGGCCGAACATCGCTGTCCGGGTGATCCCCTTCGATGTCGACGGGTTTGGCGGGGCCGGAAATTCCATGCTGTACGCAGGTGGACCAGTGTCGAAACTGGATACCGTACAGCTGGACGCCCTAAGGGCGATTTTGCTGGACGCAGAGCCGCAACTCGTACGGTTTCGCCGCCTTCTCGACAAGGCCCTCGGATTCGCTCTCCCGCCAGTGGAATCGCGAGACCTCATCCGTCGCATCACGGTGGAACTTTGAAGGGACAGATCGTGACTGAAGCAATGGCGTGGCGGAAATCGTCCTTCTCAGGCCACGGCGAGGAGGAGAACTGCGTCGAACTTGCCGTCGCGGACGGCGAAGTGTGGCTGCGGGAGAGCGACACACCCGTCGTAGCCATCCGCACGACCCCAGCCCAGCTCGGCACCTTCATACGCACCGCCAAAACCGGCACGCTCGACTACCTGGGCTCGCCTTGCGATGGCGCGTCTTGACCCTTGCCGACTGAAAAAGTTCGGAACACACTCCGGAATGTTTCAGCACCTTTCCGGAGTCGCCACAGATCAAGCGGCGGCCTCGTGATCCCCCCACCACCAGGAAGGCGATCATGACAAGGACAAGACGCCTGGTCACCAGCACCATCGCTCTCGCGTCCCTGATCTTCGCGCTGTTCACCGCAACCGGCACCGCCCACGCCGCAACGTCCGCCCCCGCCGCGCCCAGGGCCGGAGTACGCGTCATGCCGCTCGGTGACTCGATCACCGACGGTTTCAACGTCCCGGGCGGCTACCGCATCGACCTCTGGCAGAAGCTCGTCGCAGGCGGCCGGAGCGTCGACTTCGTCGGTTCCCAGTCCAACGGTCCGAGCAATCTCGGCGACCGGGACCACGAAGGCCACTCCGGCTGGACCATCGGCCAGATCGACAGCAACGTCGTGAACTGGCTGCGCACCTACACCCCACGCACCGTACTCCTGCACATCGGCACCAACGACATGTACGGCAGCGACCCCGCCGGAGCGCCGGGCCGGCTCTCCACGCTGCTCGACCACATCACCGCCACGTCCCCCGATACAGAGGTCTTCGTGGCCACGATCATCCCCATATCCTCCTTCGACTCGGCTGTCCGTACCTTCAACGCGACGATCCCCGGGATCGTGCAGAGCAAGGTGAACGCCGGCAAGCGCGTCCACCTGGTTGACATGTACCGAGCACTCACGACCGCCGACCTGGCGGACGGGGTGCATCCGAACGCGGGCGGCTACAGCAAGATGGCCAACGTCTGGTACAGCGCGCTTCTCTCGGTGCCGGGCAGCATGGGCGTCAGAGGCGCGCCGCGCGAGGAGGCAGCAGCACGGTAGTCACCCAGGGAGTCGGTAGACCGAGACGTGAGAGCGCGATTCGGCGGTGAATTCGGCTCCCTGCCAGTCGGCGTGCCGGGACTCCAGCTCGAACCCGGCCAGCTGGGCCATGAGATCGAGTTCGGTCGGCCAGACCGGCCTCGGACGGCCACACCACGGCCTGCTGACCGGGGGAAAGCTTCCGTAGCTCGGGGACCCACAGCTCGATGACGAACCGGCCGCCCGGCGCCAGGTGCCGGGCGGCGTTGCGGAAGCGTCCTGTCGCATGCTGCAAAAGGCTTCCCGAGCGCGCGAGTGACGTCCACGGATTCATTGGTCAGCTGAAGTCCAAGCCCCCCGTACGCGTCCGCTTGAGCTCGAAGAAGTCCGGGTAGCCCGCGAGCAGCCGGGCGCCGTCGAAGATGCGCACCGCGTCCTCGCCGCGCGGGATGGACGACAGCACCGGGCCGAAGAAGGCGACGCCGTCGACGTGGAGGGTGGGGGTGCCGACGTCTTCGCCGACGGGGTCCATGCCCTCATGGTGGCTCTTGCGGAGGGCCTCGTCGTAGGCGGTGCTGGTCGCGGCCGAGGCGAGGCCGGCGGGGAGGCCGACTTCGGCGAGGGCTTCCCGGATCACGGCCTCGACGTCCTCGTTGCCCTGGTTGTGGATGCGGGTGCCGAGCGCGGTGTAGAGGTCGCGCAGGACCTCCTCGCCGTGGTGCTGCGCGGCGGCGACGCAGACGCGGACGGGGCCCCAGCCCGCCTCGAGCAGATCGCGGTAGCGCTCGGGGAGGTCTTCGCGGCCCTCGTTGAGGACGGACAGGCTCATGACCCGGAAGCGGAGGTCGAGGTCGCGCTGGCGCTCGACCTCGAGGATCCAGCGCGAAGTGATCCAGGCGAAGGGGCAGATGGGGTCGAAGTAGAGGTCGACCTTCGTGCGGGCGGCAGTATTCGAAGATGTGTTCATGGGTGGGACATTAGCCGTTGAACGGCCCACCGTTCTGGGCCATTCCCAGCCCCGGACGGTGGGCCACTCTCGGCCCGGGAATGGGGCCGCCGCGCTCCATGGGGGATGAGCGCGGCGGCTTGGGGTCGTGCTGGTACTACTCGACTATCTTCAGCAGCTTGTTGGGCGTGCCCGCGCTCGGGTTGGAGATCTTGTCCGGGGTCGCGCCCTCGGTCAACGCCTTGGCCACGTCCGCCGGGGTGGCGTCGGGGTGGCCGCCGAGGTAGACCGCCGCGGCACCGACGACGTGCGGGGTGGCCATGGACGTGCCGGAGATGGTGTTCGTGGCGTCGTCGCCGGTGTTCCAGTCGGAGGTGATGTCCGAGCCGGGGGCATAGAGGTCGACGATGTCGCCGTAGTTGGAGAAGTCGGACTGCTCATCGGCGTCCGTGCTGGAGGCGACGGTGATCGCGTCCTTGACGCGCGCGGGCGAGCCCTGGCCCGCGTCGGTGGACTCGTTGCCGGCCGCGACGGCGAAGGTGATGCCGGAGTCGATGGCCTTCTGGACGGCCGCGTCGAGGGCGTCATCCGCCGTGCCGCCGAGGCTCATGTTGGCGACGGACGGGCCCTGGTGGTTCTCGGTGACCCAGTCGATGCCCGCGACGACCTGTTCGGTGGTGCCGGAGCCCTGGTCGTCCAGGACGCGGACCGCGACGATCTTGGCCTTCTTGGCGACGCCGTGCTCGGCTCCGGCGATGGTGCCGGCCACGTGCGTGCCGTGGCCGTGGCCGTCGTCCGCGTCGTCGTCGTTGTCGATGGCGTCGAAGCCGGAGACGGCGCGGCCGCCGAAGTCCTCGTGGCTGATGCGGACGCCGGTGTCGATGACGTACGCGGTGACGCCCTCGCCCGCGGCGTCCGGGTAGGTGTACTTCTTGTCGCCCTCGGTGTCGGTCTGGTCGATGCGGTCCAGGCCCCAGGACGGGGGGTTGTCCTGGGTGGCGTCGATCGTGAAGCGGTGGTTCTGGACGACCTTGTCGACGGCGGGGTCGGCGGCGAGCCTCTTGGCCTCGGTCTCGGTGAGGCCGCTCGCGGAGAAGCCGTTGACCGCGGAGTCGTAGCTGCGGCGCAGGGTTCCGCCGTAGCGCTGGGCGAGGTCCTTGCCCTCCGCCGCGGCCTTGATGCTCTTGCCGCCCTTGAGCAGGACGATGTAGCTGCCCTTGACGGCGTCCGCGGACTGGGTGCCGTAGACCTTGCCCTCGGCGGGCGCGGCGGTGGACGCGCCTGCGGGGACGGCCACGAAGGCACCGGCGGCAACAGCGGCCGCAACGGCCGTGGCCAGGGTGAGTCGACGCGCGTTGACTCGCTTGTGAACTGCCATGACGAGGGATCCTCCTCGTGTGGTTGTGGGGGGAAAGTTCGCCTTGCAACGCGCCGGAGCATCGGTGGGGACCCGCTCCGGCCTGCCCGAAACCCTGACTGATTGACACGGTCATTTCAAGATCCTCGGCCATGTGTGACGTAGGCAACGTTCTTGATTCCAGCGGAGGTTGAGGACCAGACCGGCCGGTGCGGGCCACTTTACGTGTAAGGGGCCTCTTTCTTGGGGGTGGGGATATCCCCCCTCCTTTCGGTGGAGATGACTGCCCGAGGGTTCACCGGACAGCAGGATGGGACGGCACCCCCGCGCCCCATAGCGTCTTGCCCAGGGGGCGGCGGCGAGTCCGTCACCGGGAGATCTGGGGAAAAGGGGACGCCGTGGCGGACACAGGCCACATGGACAGGCCGCACGGAATCGCGGCCCGCATGGGCAGTTGGAGTGCCCGGCACCGGTGGACCGCGGTCGGGGGGTGGGTGCTGCTCGTCATCCTCGCCCTCGCCGTCGGGTCGATGGCAGGGCGGGTGGACGTATCGGGCGGCGAGGGCATGCCCGGCGAGTCCGGGCGCGTCATGAAGCTTCTGGACGACGTCGGCATTGAAGACCCGGCCGGTGAAACCGTGCTCATCCAGGCGAAGGGCAAGGGTGTCACGGCGAGCGACCCGGCGTTCCGCTCCGCCGTCGACGGCGTGATCAAGGCCGTACAGGGCACGGGGCAGGTCACCGAGGTCACCTCGCCGTACGACACGAAGACGATCTCCGCCGACCAGCGGTCCGCGCTGGTCCAGTTCGATATGCGCGGCGACCCCGACAAGGCCGCCGACCACGTCCAGCCCGTGCTGGACGCGGTGGAGAAGGCGCAGGGCGAGCACAAGGACCTGCTGATCGAGCAGTTCGGCGACGCGAGCGGCCAGAAGGCGTTCGACGACGCGTTCGGCGACGACTTCCAGCAGGCCGAGTACTCGGCGCTGCCCGTGGCCCTCGGCATCCTGCTGATCGCCTTCGGCGCGCTGGTGGCGGCCCTGCTGCCGGTCCTGCTGGCGATGACCGCGTTCCTGGCCACCTCCGGTCTGGTGGCGGTGGTCAGCCACGCCGTGCACATGAGCGACACCGCCAACTCCGTGATGCTGCTGGTGGGTCTCGCGGTGGGTGTTGATTACTGTTTGTTCTATCTGCGGCGGGAGCGCGAGGAGCGGGCGGCGGGCCGGGACGCGCAGACCGCGCTGCGGATAGCCGCCGCCACCTCCGGCCGGGCCATCCTCGTCTCGGGCTTCACCGTGATCGTGGCGATGGCGGGCATGCTCTTCACCGGCATCGCCGAGTTCAAGGCGATGGGCCTGGCCACCCTGCTGGTCGTGGCCGTGGCGATGATCGGCTCGGTGACGGTGCTCCCGGCGCTGCTGTCGCTGCTGGGCGAGCGGGTCGAGAAGGGCCGGCTGCCGTTCCTGGGCCGCATCAAGCGGGAGAGCAACGGCGAGAGCCGCTTCTGGCGCGCCGTGCTGAGCCGGGTGCTGCGCAAGCCGATGCTGTCGGTGGCGCTGGCCGGCGGTGTGCTGATCGCCGTGGCCGTCCCGGCCGTGGGCATGAACACCGCGAACCTCACCCTGGACCAGGAGTTCGGCAACTCCCTGCCGATCGTGGCCGCGTACGAGCACATGGACGAGGCCTTCCCCGGCGGTCCCTCCCCGGCCCAGGTGGCCGTCAAGGCCGATGACATCAACGCGGCGCCGGTGCGCGCCGCGATCGAGGACTTCCGTGCCGAGGCGGTCGCCAAGGGCGCTTCCAAGGGCCCGGTGAAGGTGGCGTTCCACGACCGCGAGAACCTCGCCGTCATCGAGGTGCCGCTGACCGGCGGCTCCGACGAGGCCAAGAGCGAGAAGAGCCTGAACATCCTGCGCGACACGGTGCGCCCGGACACGCTCGACAAGGCCGACGGCATCATCGACGCGCCGATCGGCGGCTCCACCGCCATGTCCAAGGACTTCAACGACAAGCTCGGCTCGGCCGTGACGCCGGTCTTCGCCTTCGTCGTCGTCTTCGCCTTCCTGCTGATGCTGATGTCCTTCCGGTCGCTGACGATCGCCATCACCTCGATCGTGCTCAACCTGCTGTCGGTGGGCGCCGCGTACGGCGTCCTCACCGCGATCTTCCAGCACGGCTGGGGCGCGGGCCTGGTCGGCGCGGAGGGGGTCGGCGCGATCGTGTCCTGGCTGCCGCTGTTCCTCTTCGTGATCCTGTTCGGGCTGAGCATGGACTACCACGTCTTCGTGGTCTCCCGGATCCGCGAGGCGCGGATGGCCGGGCGGACCACCAAGGACGCGGTGGTGCACGGCGTGGTCACCACGGCGGGCGTGGTCACCAGCGCCGCCGTGATCATGGTCGCGGTCTTCGCGATCTTCGGCACGCTGTCGATGCAGAGCATGAAGCAGATGGGCGTGGGGCTCGCGGCCGCGGTGCTCATCGACGCCACCATCATCCGCGGGGTGCTGCTGCCGGCCGTGATGTCGCTGCTCGGCGAGCGCAACTGGTACCTGCCGCGCTGGCTCCAGTGGCTGCCGGACCTCACGCACGACGAGCCGGCCGCGGCGGCGGCGCCGGCCGCCGGGGTGGAGCCGGCCGCCGGGGTGGAGCCGGCCGCCGGGGTGGAGCCGGAGCCGGAGCATAAATCGGTTGCGGCCCGCTAGGGGGCGTCCCTACGGTGAACCGGTCGCGTGGCCCTCGTGCCGCGCGGCCGGTTCCGTGTTTTTGGCGGCACGGACGGCAGACAGGAACGACGCACGCGCGCGGAAGGCACTCACCGATGGGATCTCTGATCGGCGCGTTCATCCGCGACTCCCAGGGCTTCGCCCGGGCAGCGTGTGTGAACGCCTCTCTCCTGCTCACCCGCCGCCCGCGGCGCGGCCCCGGTGCCCTGGCCGGCCCGGACGCGCCCAGCGCCTTCCCCAGCCGTTGACCGCTCGCCAGCTCGCCACTGAGCGCTCGACGCCTGTCCGACGCTGAGGCTTTCAGAGCCCCGTAGCTCCGTACCTTCGTAGCTCTGTAGCTCCGTCACTTCGCAGCGGTATCGCCTCCGGCTTCACAGCCCTACGGCTCGCTTCCGCACGCCCTCGGCCAGGGCCCCCGCCAGTCCAGGAATCATTCACTCCGGGACGGGCGGCAGGGCCCGTTCCGTGCTGCTGCCGCCCGCCCGGCTCCGAAAGGACCGCCGGCTGTGGCCCGCAAGCGAACTCCATACCGAAACCCGCGCTATTCCGAACGCGATCTGGCGCGCCGTACGCTCTCGCAGAACTTCCTGGTCGACCCGGCCTCCGTCGCCCGCGTGGTGCGGGCCGCGCGGCCCGGCCCCGGCGACCTGGTGGTCGAGGTCGGCATGGGCAAGGGCGCGCTCACCGCGGCGCTCGCGCCGCACTGCCGCGAGCTCATCGGCTACGAGATCGACCCCCACCTCATCCCCGGCCTGCGGATGCGCCTGGCCGGGCACCCCCATGTGCGCGTGGTGCACCGGGACTTCCTGACCGCGCGGCCTCCGCTGGAGCCCTTCGCGGTGGTCGGCAATGTGCCCTACGCCCGCACCGCCGAGATCGTCGACTGGTGTCTGCGGGCGCCCCGGCTCACCTCGGCCACTTTCCTGACCCAGTTGGAGTACGCCCGCAAGCGCACCGGGGACTTCGGCCGCTGGAGCCTGCTGACCGTACGGACCTGGCCGGATGTCGAGTGGCGGATGTGCGGGCGGGTTCCGCGCGCCGCCTTCCGGCCGGTGCCGAGGGTCGACGGCGGGATCATGCGGCTGACCCGGCGCCCGCGGCCGCTGCTGACGGGCGCGGCCGAGCGGGCCGCGTACGAGCGGCTGGTCGAGCTCGGCTTCTCCGGCGTCGGCGGGACGCTGTACGCGTCGCTGCGCCGCGCGCACCCCGCCCGGCGGCTGGACTCCGCGTTCCGGCGGGCGGGGCTCGGCCGGGATGCCGTGGTGGCGTACGCGACTCCGCGGCAGTGGCTCGTGCTGTTCGAGGAGCTGAGCGGCACGCCTGCCTGAGCGGCGCTCAAGCGGTGGCGCCGAAGGAGTTGAGGGTGCGGGTGAAGTCCCGGGTCGACAGCAGCAGCTTGTAGATGATGGCCAGCTCGAAGACGAGCAGCAGAGCGGCTGAGACGACGGTCCCCGCCACAACCGAGTCCAGGGCCGGCCCGATGATGAACACGCCCATCTGGAACTCGATACCGCTGACGAGATGAGCGCGGACGCGGTGCCGCTGAAGGAACGAGCGGCACCGCGTCCACCAAGGGAAGCGGCGGCGGAACGACCGCTGGAGATCGACGACCACGGGCCCGTCGGGAGCCTCCGGAGCGGTCTCCTGCTTCGGCGCCTCCGCCGCCGTCGCCTCCGTCGTCGTCCCGCGCGCCGCCCCGGCCGCGACGGCACGGTCGTGCTCCACGTCGGCCTGGGGGTTGTCCCTCAGCAGGTCCTCCATGAAGGCCAGCTCGGCCTCGTTGTGCGCCTCGCGGGCCGCCTCCATCCGGGCCTTGATCTGCTCGCGCATCCCGTGCCGGATCTTGAACGTCTCGAGCGAGTTGATATAGCGCAGCGCGTCCAGGGCCGCCACGGCCAGCGCGAGCCAGATGTAGCGCACGTCCCCGGTGCGCTCGTACTGGCCGGCCATCAGCGCGACCGCGCAGACCAGGACCCGGATCCGGTCGAAGACGAAGTCCAGCCAGGCGCCGAAGACCGAGCCGGCGCCGGTCAGCCGGGCCAGCTTGCCGTCCATGCAGTCGAAGATGAAGCTGACGTGGTAGAGCAGGGCGCCGAGCAGCAGCCAGCGCCAGTCCCCCTGCGCGAAGCAGGCGGCGGACCCGAGGCCCACGAGGAACGCGCCCCAGGTGAGCTGGTTCGGGGTGACGCGGGTGTGCATCGCGGTCCAGCGGACCAGTGGTGTGGCGACCGGGTCCACAAGCATGACGGTCCACCACGCGTCGCGCTTCTTCTCGGTGATACGACGTACTTCGGCGAGTGGCGGTATGTCTGCGCGCATGTCCAACTTTCCTGCGTTAGTCAAGAGTTCACTCGACGGTAAGAAGCAGTTAAGAAGGGACACAAGGCAGTCGGGACACAACCTTTCCTCCGCGGTAACGGTCTCCCGGAGGGAGCTGGTCCATGGCATCGGCCTGTCAGGGGTGCGCCCTGGCGGCCTTGCGGCGGCGGATGACCACGGTCGTGATGACAGTGGCCTTGACCGCGACAATGCCGAGGACGGTGACGAGCGCCCAGCTCGACCAGGAGGAGTCCACCAGGGTGCGGCCGGCCGCGAGGTGCGCGGCCAGGACCAGCAGGGCGACGGCGGACAAGGCGATCGCCCTGCCGTGGGCGCGGAGCGGCGACCGTGAGGCGGGGGCGGGTGGACCGCCCGCCACGCCGGGGGCGGCGTCGGCGTCGGCAGCGTCGGGACGATGCCAGGTCACGTGCAGGTTGTCGCGTCTGCCGATCTTCTCGACGCGTGCGGCGATGCCGTCCAGGATGCGCCGCAGATGCTCCTCGCCGTCGGCTCGGGCGCGGAGTGTCAGCCCTTCGGGACCGGCTTCCAGAGCGCACTGCCCGAAGCCGAAGTCGAGGACGCCTTCGGTGTCGGACCATTCCACGTGCCGGAGCCGGGGAGGCGCCCCGCCGCCCGCGTGGGCGCGCGGCCGGTGGCCGGGGATTCCGGTCATCTGGCTGCCGTGTCGGCAGAGTTGGACGAGGTACCGGCTCGCCCGGTCGGTCGGGATGTAGGCCTGCGCGGTCAGCATGTCGCTGCCCGCGTCGCGGGTCGTTTCCCCCGAAGCCCCGGCGTGGGAATGCGGCTGTGTCATGGCGACGCCCTTTCCGTCTCGGCTGCCCGGCAACGCTCATCACAGCTTTTTCGATACACATTGTCGCTGTCAAGTCGAAGCGTCGCGACAGTGGCGCGGCGTACAATGGCGCGGTGCCGAAGCTGTGGAACGAGACGATCGAGGAGCACCGCAATGCGGTGCGCGAAGCGATCCTGCGCACCACCTGGTCACTGGCCACCGAGCAGGGACCCATGTCGGTGACCATGTCGCAGATCGCCGAGAAGGTCGGCATCGGCCGGGCCACGCTCTACAAGTACTTCCCCGACGTCGAGTCGATCCTGAGCGCGTTCCACGAACGCCATGTCGCAAGCCACATCGAGCAGCTTCGCCAACTCCGCGACAGCCTCCCCGACCCGGGCAAAAGGGTTCGGGCGGTCCTTGAGCGCTACGCGCTCATCTCCTACCACCGACGCGGCCAGGGCACCGAGGAACTCTCGGCGCTGCTCCACCGCGGCGAAGCGATCGTCCAGGCACAGCGCGACCTCAGCCGGCTCTTCGAAGATGTGATCGCGCAGGCCGCGGCCGCCCAAGCACTCCGGGACGACATCGCCCCCCGGGAACTCGCCACCTACTGCCTTCACTCACTCACGGCCGCCGCCGACCTGCCCTCGGAAGCCGCGGTCCACCGGCTCGTCGGCCTCACGCTCGCGGGGATGCACACCCCGGCGCGGTGACGGGCGATGCCGCCCGGTCCCGGCCGATCCGCCCGTACCGCCCCTGTCAGGCCGGCCGGTAGACCGCCAGCCGGAAGGACGTGGTCACCCGCAGCGGGGCGGGCAGACGGGCGGCCCGGCGGCGCACTTCGGCCTCGTCGAGGTGGTAGGCGGAGGGCCCCATGGAGACCGCGTTCTCCGCGTCCTCGGTGGTCAGTGCGACCGTACGGTCGCAGGACGCGGTGCGCTCCAGCCGGAAGCGGCCGTCCAGCGTGCGGCGCAGCCGGTCGTCCTTGGCCGCGTCGACCGACAACAGGCCCATGGAGGGACGGAGCTCGGCGAGATGCCGCTCCGTGGGGGTGACCACCAGCAGCGCACCGCCGGGCCGCAGCACGCGGCGGAACTCACCGCCGTTGCGCGGCGCGAACACGTTGAGCAGCACGTCGACCGAGCCGGTCCGGACGGGCAGCGGCCGCCGCAGGTCCCAGCGGGCGGCGCCCGCGCGGGGGTGGGCCCGCCCGGCCCGGCGCAGCGCGTGCTTGGAGGTGTCCAGCGCCAGGCCGACCGCGCCGGGGGCGGCGTCCAGCACGGCGGACAGGTAGTAGCCGGTGCCCGCCCCGGCGTCCAGCACGGTGGAGCCGGGCGGGCACAGCGGCGCGGCGAGCCGCGCGAGGGCGCCCGCGAGACCCGCGTAGTGCCCGGCCCCGAGGAACGCCGCCCGGGCCCGGACCATGGCCGCGGTGTCGGCGCTCGCGGTGGAGGCGCCGCCCACGAGCAGGCTGGCGTATCCCTGGCGGGCGATGTCGAAGGCGTGGCCGCGGGGACAGCCGAGCGACCCGGCGGAGGGACGGAGGCCGTCGCCGCACAGCGGGCACAGCAGGGCGTCGAAGGGTTCGGCCACGGCCGTGACATTAGGCGAGACGATACGTCTCGTGCAACTTGAACCCGGTGCCGACCGCCGCGCCGGCCGCGATGGCGATGGCGATCGCTATCGCTGGTAGCGGGCGAGCACCAGGTTTCCGTCCTTCACCAGCCGGTCTCTCAGCTCCTCCATCCCGATCTCGCCGCCGTAGTACTCCTGAAGCCCCGGTGTCGCGATCTTGTCCTTCCACTCCGGATAGCCCCGGACCGCCTGGGCGGGCGCCGGGCGCAGCGCGCTCGCCAGGGCCGCGCCGGTCGCCCAGCCGTGCTCGCGGGTGCGCAGCGCGGGGTCGGCCAGGGCCCGCGTGCCCGTCGGCAGCAGCCAGTCGCCGCGCGCGAGCCGCACCATGTTGCGCGGCCGGAGGAAGAAGTCGATGAAGCGGGCCGCCTCCTCCTTGTACGGGCTGTCCTGGGCGATGGACAGCGTCTGCGGGCTGACACCCTGCCGCTGCTCTCCCCCGGGCCCGGCGGGCGCCGGGAGAACGGTCCACTCGAAGCCCTCGGGCGCCTGCTGCACGATCTGCTGGCGGTACGAGAAGCCGAGCGGCACCATCGCGTACTTGCCGCCGAAGAAGCCGGGCAGGGTGTCCGAACCGCCCATGCTCAAGGTGGCCCGGGCGCCCGTGCCGTCGGCACCCAGCTGCCGGTGGATGACGGCGGGGACGGCCTGGTCGGCGGCGTCGAAGCGGATGGTGACCTTGTCGTCCGCGCCCCGGTGGAAGACCTGACCGCCGGTGGACAGGGACAGGTTGAGGGTCGCGGAGACGGGCTCCTTGAGCGGCCAGGCCACGCCGTAGGTGCCCTTGCGCGTCAGCCGCTTCGCGGCCTCCTCGAACTCCTCCCAGCTCCAGGGGTCCTCGGCGGTCGGAACGCGCACCCGCGCCCCCTCCAGCAGGGCCCGGTTCGCCATGATCATGCGCGGCTCCTGGAGGAACGGCACGCCGAAGACGCCGTCGCCGAACGTCGCGGTGCGCCAGCTCTCGGGCGGGATGTCCTCCCTGAGGCGCCGGGGCAGCAGGTCGGTGAGGTCGGCGAGCGAGCCCCCGTACGCGAAGTCCGCGAGGTCGTCGGTGGCGTCGTGGATGATGTCGGGCGGATCGCCGCCCTCGAAGGCGGTCAGCAGCTGGTCGTGGACGCCGGTCCAGCTGCCCTGGACGTACTCGACCCGGATCTTCGGATGGGCCTCGTTCCACTCCGCGACCAGTTGCTTGTTCGCGGCCACGGACTCCTGCTGCCAGGCCAGCGACTGGAAGCGGAGGGTGACCGTGCCGTCCGCGGAGCGGCGGCGCCGGTCCGCGGAACAGGCGGGCAGCAGCGCGGCGGAGGCGGGCGCGGCCAGCGCCCCGGCGAGGAAGTGCCTGCGGCGCATCAGTGCTTCACCGCCCCGGCCAGCACCCCGCCCGTGATCCGCCGCTGGATGACGGCGAAGAGGACGAGGGAGGGGATCGTGGCGAGCAGCGCGGCCGCGGCGAGCGGGCCGAGGTCGGCCACGCCCTCCGCGCCGATGAAGTGGGTGAGGATGACCGGCATGGTCTGCTTCTCCGGCGACTTGAGCAGGACCAGGGCGAAGAAGAACTCGTTCCAGGACGTGATGAAGGCGAACAGGGCCGTGGCCACGATCCCCGGGGCGAGCAGCGGGGCGGTCACCGAGACCAGGATCCGCGCCCGGCCCGCGCCGTCCACGGCCGCGGCCTCCTCCAGCTCGCGCGGCACGGCGCGGACGTACCCGGTGAGCATCCACAGCGCGAACGGCAGCGCCCACACCACGTACACCGCCACCAGGCCCGCGAGGGAGTCGATCAGGCGGAGGTTCTTGAGGACCAGAAACAGCGGGATGATCACCAGCACCACCGGAAACGCCTGGCTGACCACGACCCAGCCGGTGGCCGCGCGGGACAGCGCGGACCGGTGGCGGGCCATCACATACGCCATCGGGGTCGCGACGACGACGGCGAACACGGCGGCGCAGGCGGCGGCGACCAGGCTGTTGGCCGCGGCCTGGAGCAGCGGCTGCTCGTCGAACGCCTGGCGGAAGTTGTCCAGGGTGGGGTGGTCGGGGATCCAGCCGGGGTCGAGGGTGGCCAGCTCGCGGGGCGGCTTGAAGGCGGTGGACATCAGCCACAGGAGGGGCAGGACGAGGAAGCCGAGGTAGCACAGCAGCGCGAGGTACTGGCCGGCGCGGGCCGTGCGCTTGGCGGCCGTTTGCCGCTTCACCGGTCTTCTCCCTTCAGCCGCCCGGCCAGATACACGGCGAGCAGCACGGAGACGACCGCGACCAGGACGCAGCCCATCGCCGCCGCGTAGCCGAACTGGCCGTAGCGGAAGGCCTCTTCGTACGCGAAGAGCATCGGCAGCCGGGTGCGGCCCCCGGGGCCGCCGTTGGTCAGGACGTAGACCAGCGCGAAGGAGTTGAGGTTCCAGATGAAGCTCAGCGCGCTGATGGCCAGGGCTATCGGCCTGATGGCGGGCCAGGTGACGGTGCGGAAGCGGCGCCAGGCCCCGGCCCCGTCCACCGCCGCGGCCTCGTGCAGCTCGCGCGGGACATTGGCCAGGCCGGCCAGCAGCGCGACCGTCACCTGCGGCATGCCCGCCCACACGCCGACCACGATGACGGCGGGCAGGGCGGTGGCGGGGTCGCCCAGCCAGTTCTTGTCGGTGCCCAGCGCCTCGTTGAGGACGCCCGCGTCGGGGTGGTAGACCAGCCGCCACATGATGCCGACGACGATCTCCGGCATGGCCCACGGGACGATCGCGAGGGCGCGCGCCAGCCAGCGGAAGCGGAGGTTCTGGTTGAGCAGCAGGGCCAGTCCGAGCGCCAGCAGGAACTGCGGGACCGTCACCCCGACCGCCCACTTGAGCCCGATGCCGAACGACTCCCAGAAGAGCCGGTCCTGGAGCAGGTCCTGGAAGTTGAGCAGGCCGATCCACTGGGTGGGCCGGGTGCGGCCCGACTGGGAGTCGGTGAAGGCCAGCGCGATCCCATAGAGGAGGGGGCCGACGCTGAGGACGAGGATCGGTATGAGGGCGGGCAGGACCAGGAACCACGCGCCGTGGCCCCGCCTCCCGTCCGGTGTTCTGTTGCCCGGCCGCGCCATTGCGGCCATCGATGTCACGGCGAGGGGCTCCTTCAGGCGCGGCAGTACGGCTGAACTGGGGCGCCCGGTGCGGAGGCCCACGTCATCGTGCGGAGGGGGCGCGGCGCAGTCAAGCGTTTGGATCAAGGTGAGGGGTACGGGAGTTGGGCGGCGGGGTTGTTTCCCCACCCCGCCCCTTCCCGATCCGGGGCTCCGCCCCGGCCCCCATCGGGGCTCCGCCCCGACCCCGCTGGGGCTCCGCCCCCGACCCGCTGGGGCTTCGCCCCCGACCCCCATCGGGGCTCCGCCCCCGACCCCCGCTGGGGCACCGCCCCGGCCCCCGCTGGGGCTTCGCCCCCAACCCCGCTGGGGCTCCGCCCCCGACCCCGCTCGGGCTCCGCCCCGGACCCCGCTGGGCCTTCGCCCCCGACCCCGCTGGGGCTCCGCCCCCAACCCCGCTCGGGCTTCGCCCCCGGCCCCGGACGCTCCGTGGCGTGCCCACGAGGCGCAGGGCCGCCCCAGCCCGGAGATGCCCGCCCGGGCCCGTAGCCTGGAGCGCGCCGCGCCGGACCGCGTGATGGGCGCGCTCGGGCGTACGGGGGCCGGGGGCTTGCCCCCGGTCGCGGGAAGGGGCGGGAGGGGCAGAACCCCCACCGCGAACACGTCTGGGAGGCACGGCATGGGGACCACGACGCTCACCGAGGCGCGGGCGCGCGCCGTGCTCGGCGCCGCGCTGCCGCCGTACCGGGCGGGCACCGCCGAGGCCCGGCTGCTGGCGCTCGGCGAGAACGCCGTCTTCGCCGTCGACAGCCTGTCCCTCGTGGTGCGGATCAGCCGCGACCTGGAGGTGTGGGACCGGGCCGCCCGGGAACTCCAGGTCGCCGACTGGCTGGCGCGCGAGGGCCTGCCCGCGGTGCGGCCGGACCGCCGCTACGGCCCGGAGCAGCCCCTCCCCTTCGGGGGCCACCTCGTCACCTACTGGCAGCAGCTCCCCGAGTCCGTACGCCCCGCCGGCCCCCGCGACCTCGCCGAGCTGCTCCTGCTGGTGCACGCCCTGCCCGAGCCGCCCTTCGCCCTGCCCGGCCGTGATCTGCTGGGCGGCGTGGAGCGCTGGCTGCGGCTGGCCGGGGACGCCATCGACCCGGCGGACGCGGCGTATCTGCGCGCCCGCCGGGACGACGCCGCGGCGGCCGCCGCGGAGCTGACCCCCCATCTGCCGCCCGGCCCGGTGCACGGCGACGCGCTGCCGCGCAATGTGCACATCGGCCCAGACGGCCCCGTACTGGTGGACCTGGAGACCTTCTCGTACGACCTGCGCGAACACGACCTCGTCGTCATGGCCCTGACCCGGGACCGCTACGGGCTCGGCCCGGCCGCGTACGACGAGTTCGTGGCGGGCTACGGCTGGGACGTACGGGAGTGGGACGGCTGCGCGGTGCTGCGGGGCGCGCGGGAGATCGCGAGCTGCGCCTGGGTCGCCCAGCACGCGCCGGGCAATCCGGCGGCACTCGCGGAGTTCGGCCGCCGGGTGGCCTCCCTGCGGGACGGCGACCCCACGGTCCGCTGGTACGCGTTCTGAGCGCGGCGGCCGGTCAGCCCGCCACCGCCACCGCCTCGGCCTCGTGGAGCGGCCAGCTGCCGTCGACCACCGCGTCCGCCGTGCCCTTGCGGCGCAGCCAGGCCTGGAAGTCGGCCGCCCATCGGGCGTACCAGACGACCTGCTTGCGGTGCAGGTCCCACAGGTCGAGACCCGCCACCTGGCCGTGCCGCTCCGCGACCGCGTACGCGACGCGGACCGCCGCCAGCGCGTCCGCCCCCGCCTCATGGGCGTGCTCATGAACCACCCCGTACTCCCCGCACACCGCCTCCAGCGTGCGCTTGCCCTTGCGATAGCGGTCGACGGCCCGGTCTATCGTGTACGGGTCCACGACCGGGCCGGTCTCGGCGCCGCCCAGCCGCTCGCCCAGCGAGGGCAGCCCGTGGCGCCGCAACTCGGCGGCGAGCAGGCTCAGATCGAATGCCGCGTTGTACGCGACCACCGGCGCTCCCGCCCGCCAGTGGGCGACCAGCGCCTCCGCTATCTCGTCGGCCACCTCGCGCGCGGGGCGCCCCTCGGCCGCCGCCCGCTCGGTGGTGATGCCGTGCACGGCGACGGCGTCGTCGGGAATGGGCACGCCCGGATCGGCCAGCCATTCGCGCCGCCCGACCGGCTCCCCGCCCCTCACCTCGACCACGGCCGCCGTCACGATCCGGGACTCCCCCGGGTCCGTGCCCGTGGTCTCCAGATCGAATCCGATCAGCAGCTCTCGGTGCCAGCCCATACCGGCCCTCCTTCGTACTTTCCCCCTGGTGTGAACCACCCTCCCACGCACCACTGACAACGCATTGAGTCCTCAGACGTCTGAGGACTCGTGCTAGGGTCCCCGGAACATGATCAGGAGAGGTGGGGGCGTGGCGGCGGAGCCGACCCGGCTGCGGCACGGGCGCGTTGTACCGCAGGTCGAGGGCGCGCTGCGCGACATGCTGCGCGAAGGGCGCTGGGGGCCAGGCGAGCGGCTGCCCAACGAGGTGAAGCTGGCGGCGGAGCTGGGCGTCGGCCGGTCCTCGGTGCGGGAGGCCGTACGGCTGCTGGCCCGGGACGGCCTGCTGGACGTGCGCCACGGCTCGGGCACCTTCGCCGCCCCGACCGCACCAGAGCAGGCCGCACCCGAACAGGCCGAGGCGGCCGGGGAGCCGGATCTGCCCCAGTTGCTGCGCCGCGCCCGGCTGCTGGAGGTCTACGAGGTCCGCAGGGCCCTGGAGGTGGAGGCCGCCCGGCTGGCCGCGCGCCGCACGCGCCCCGAGGACGTCGCCCGGCTCGCGGCGGATCTGAAGCGGCGGCAGGAGTCCGCCGCGGCCGGGCCCGCCGCCTTCGTGGACGCCGATCTGGAGTTCCACCGGACGGTCGTGGAGCTGTCGGGCAACGCCGTGCTGCTCGGGCTGTTCACCTCCGTACTGCCGGTGCTGCGCGAGGCGCTGGTGGAGATGGTGACGTACGAGACCCGGCTGCCCGATCTGTCCCACGCCCACGCGGAGCTGCTGGACGCCCTGGCGCGCGGCGACGCCGCGGCCGCGGTCGCGGCCACCGCCGCCCATCTTGAGTCCGTCATGGCCCTGGTCGAGGAGGAGGTGCGATGATCCGCCCCGCCGTGCTGCGGGCCGAGGACGTGGACGTGGTCCGCGACGGCCGGTATCTGCTGCGGTCGGTGTCGCTGACCGTCCGCGAGGGCGAGCACTGGGCGCTGCTCGGCGCCAACGGCGCGGGCAAGAGCACCCTGCTCGGGCTGCTGGGCGCGCTGACGCATCCCACCCGGGGCACGGTGCAGGTCCTGGGGCACACGCTGGGCCGGGTGGATCTGCGGGAGCTGCGCACCCTCGTCGGCCATGTCGACCCGCGCCATCCGCTGCGCTCCCCGCTGCGGGTGCGGGACGTGGTGCTGACCGGGCTGACCAACACCGTCGAGACCGTGCCGCGCCGGCGGCCCGAGCCCGCCCGGCTGGAGCAGGCCGAGCGGCTGCTCGACACACTGGGGATGGGCGCCCGGCGCGACGCCCTGTGGCCCACCCTCTCCCAGGGCGAGCGCGGCCGGGTGCTGATCGCCCGCGCGCTGATGCCCCGCCCGCGCCTGCTGCTGCTCGACGAGCCGGCCACCGGTCTCGACCTGGCGGCGCGCGAGCAGCTGCTGGACAGCCTGGACGCGCTGCGGCACGACCATCCGGGGCTGGCCACAGTGCTGGTGACGCACCATCTGGAGGAGCTGCCCGCGAGCACCACACACGCGCTGCTGCTGCGCCAGGGGCGCGCCCTGGCCTCCGGGGCGGCCGACGAGGTGGTCACCACGGAGCGGATCAGCGACTGCTTCGGCCATCCCGTCCGTATCACCCGCACCGACGGCCGCTGGGCGGCCCGCACCGGCCGGTCCCGTACCGGCGGCCCGGCTCAGCCGGCCACCAGGGCGGCCATGGCCGCCGCCGACGCGGGGGCCAGCCGATAGATGCCCCGCACGCTGTGGGAGCGCTTCAGCTCGCCCTCTTCGACGTGCTTGATGCGGCGCTCGCCCCGCCGGGAGCGGTAGGTCAAGGAGGCCAGGAGGCCGGGCGGCACCGCCCGGTCGAACCGCAGGGGCGAGCCGGGCGGGCCCAGCAGCACCTCACTCACCCCGCCCCCGGCCTTCAGCGCCCGCCAGCGCAGCACCCGGGCATAGTCCTCGTCGGTGGTGAGCTCGCCGACCGTGTCGTACGGAAGGATCCGGCCGACCTCCATGCGGCCCAGCACCCACAGCCGCTTGCGGAAGGCGCGCACGGGGTAGATGTGGTCGCCTTCCTTGACCCCGGCGCGTACAAAGCTGGGCATCGACTGGAACGGCCCGCCGAAGAGGATCACCAGGCGCTCGCCCTGGTACCCCTCCTTCTTGAGGTACGCGCACAGGTCGTTGGTCCACAGCATGGTGTAGGCATCCGGCATGCCGGGAGGCTAGCCGCAGCCACTGACAACGCTGCTCAGGACACCGGCCGGGAGTCCGCCCACACGCTCTCGAACTCCTCGCGGTAGGTGCCGAAGAGCCCGTTCTCGCCGTCCCGGCTCATGTCGTGCCCGTCCCGCAGCACATCATGGCCGCGCCCGCCGCCGCGCAGCACCAGCACCGGGGCCTCGATGCCCCGGGCCTTGCGCAGATACGACTGGACGACGGCCAGGCCGTCCGCGCCGTCCCCGTTGACCAGGTAGGCGGTGAAGCGGGGGGTCTCGTCGAAGACATGGATCTCGAACGCGCCGGGGTCGCGCAGCCGGGCCCGCACCCGTCGCATGTGGAGGATGTTCATCTCCACCGACCGGCTCATCTCGCCCTTCTTCAGCCCCAGCTCGCGCTCGCGCCGCCGTACCGCGCTGCTGGCCGGGTTGAGGAACAGCAGCCGGGCCCGGCAGCCGGATTCGGCCAGCCGGACCATCCGGCGGCCGGAGTAGTTCTGAACCAGGAGGTTGAGCCCGATGCCGACGGCGTCGAGGCGGCGGGCGTTGCCGAAGAGGTCCTCGACGGGCAGCTGCCGCTGGAGCCGCACCCGGTCGGAGTGGACCCCGACGACATCCGCGTACCGGTCCCCCACCAGGTCCTCGACGGCGTCGATGGGCAGCCGGTCGGCGGAGGGGGTGCCGGTGCCGCTGCCGAGGATGTCCAGGAGCCGGGCGGAGGCGCGCTCGGCCTGGGCCAGCACGGTCACGGACAGGGCGCGGTTGCGGGAGACGACGTTACGGGCCACCTCCAGCTCGTCGAGGGCCAGCTCCACCTCGCGCCGGTCGTCCAGGTACGGCTCGAAGCACGGCCAGTGCTGGACGAGGAGTTCGCGCAGCTGCGGCAGGGTGAGGAAGCTGAGGACGTTGTCGTCCGCCGGGTCCAGCAGATAGCCCTTGCGGCGGCTCACCTCCCGCACGGCGACCGCGCGCTGCACCCACTCCTGCCCGGCCGGCCCGGCCGCGGCGACGACCCAGTCGTCGCTGTGCACCGGCTCGTAGATGGGGCGGAGCACCGCGGCCACGACCGCGCGCAGCCGCTGCTCGACGAGGTTCAGCCAGATGTAGGCCCGCCCGGCCCGGCGTGCGCGGGTGCGCACCTCGGCCCAGGCGTCGGCGCCCCAGTCCAGTTCCGCTCCGATCTCCACCGGCTGTACCAGGGACACCGCACCGGGGGGTGTGTCGGTGGCGCTGTCTCCCCCGGGAACCGCGTCCCCAGAGGGCAGCTCCAGCCCGCCCGAGCTCACCTGCGCACCGCCTTCCGCCCCCATCCAACGATCACCGCAGACTACTGCGGAGGACGGGGGCGGTGCAGCTCGATCGATCGAGCTTACGGTCAACCTGCTTGTTGTGTATTGCCGTTGTGATCGGACAGTGCAGAAGGCGTGAGCGGATTCATAGCGGTCACGTCTCGCGGGGCGAGCTGGAAGCCCTGCCAGTGCACCGGCATGGGCTCCTGGTCCTCATCGCGGGCGATGTGGTGGAAGCCGATGTTGACCCACACGATGGGGTGCTTGAGGGTCTGGCCGTCCACCCACTTGTCGACGCTCTTGCCCGCGCCGGCGCCGCAGTTGCGGATGTTGTGGCTGGCGAACTGCTCACACTTCTTGTACTCGGTGAAGTAGACGTCGTGCTTGGTGTAGCTACGGCCGGGGAACTTGCTGGTGTGGCCGGGCACGATCTCGTAGCTGCGCGGGTGACCGTCCTTGTTCTTGCCCGTGTCGGACACGACCCGCCACCAGCGCTGCGCGGCCGCGTCCCCGGCCAGCTCCTTGGTGACCTTGGTGCGGGTGGTCTTGGTCTTGGGCTTCTGCCCGGAGGCCGTGGTGGTCTTGGAGTCGTACTGCTCGATCCTGCTCTTCGGGGAGCCGTCGAGGCCGAAGTTCAGCCGCCAGAAGACGTTGTGGGCGTGGCTGGTGGCGTAGTCCTTGGCGCCCTTGCCGATCGGCCAGCCGCGGCCGTCGCCCGCGTCGTAGTCGACCGGGGAGAGCGTGCCGGTGGCGCCGACCTGCATGGTCATGGTGCCGTCGCCGGAGAACCGCCACTCGGTGATGTACTCGTACCAGCCGACCATGTTGACGGTGTAGAGGAGCAGGTCCTTGCCCTGGAGCTGGTAGACCTTGTTGCCGTCCTGGCCGCCGCCGCCCATGCGGTAGGCGTGGCCGCGGGCGCGGGTGGTGGCGCACAGACCCTTCACATCCGGGTTGTCCGGGTCCCATGCGCCGGGGACGCGGACGGTCTTGATGGTGCCGCCGGGGCACTCGGCCGGGTCGAGCTGCTGGAGACCCTGGGCGAAGGACTGCCCGGTGAGGTCGTCGTACTCATTGGTGCCGTCGTCGTACGGCACATGGATCTGGGCGAGTTTGGCGCTGGTCAGCACCTTGATGGGGGCGGCCTCGCCCTTGGGCTGGTACGAGACGTCGTCGAGCACGAGCCCGGCCTTGCTCTCGTAGTGCCAGCACATCCGCCAGGTGGTGCCGCCGTCCAGCTTCTGTTCGATCCGGTACGGGGCCGAGCAGTCGGCGGCCGCGACCGGGGCCTTGGCGGGCGCCTTGGGGGCGGCCTGGGCGGATCCGGCCGGACCGGCCGCGACGCCCGTGACCCCGATCAGCGCGGAGGCGCCGAGGGCCGCCGCGACCCGGGCGCGGGCTCGGCGGAGCCTTCTTTCAGGCATGGTGGAACTCCTGTGGTGAACGTAAAGGTGTGCGAAAGGGAGCGCGCCGGGGGCGTCAGCCCAGCCGGTGGACGCTGCGGGCGCTCAGGTCGATCACCATCTGCCGGGTGTCGATCCACTGCCCGTTGACGACCTTGGTGAACAGCCGTATGCAGCGGTGGGTGCCGCAGTCCGCGAGGGCGGCCGGCCCGGCGTTCTCCTCGTCGACCCGGTAGACGAAGCCGGTGACCGTCAGCTGGTCGGGGCCGGTCAGCGCCCTGCCGGTGGCGTCCTTGTAGTCCCGCTTGAGGCCGTCGCCGAGCTTGTCGGCGATCAGCAGGCGGGCGGCCTCGCGTGCCTCGTCGCGGGTGGGCGGCGGCTGCACGCCGTGCTGGGTGTCGGTCTCCACGACCTTGCCGGAGTCGAGGTCGACGGTCTTGGTGACGTAGCTGTCGCCCTTGTAGTCGTAGTACGAGACCTCGGCGCGGCGCGGCGGAGCGGCCTCGGCCGCCTCCTCCGGAGACAGCTCCGCGAGGTCGGTGGCCAGCTGCTGTGGGCCCTTGCCGCCGGTGACGTTCTCGCTGCTGTCGCGGAAGCCACGGGTCAGCGCGAGCTGCTCGGCGCGCTTCATCTCGTCGCCCGTGAGCGGGTCGCGGCCGGTGCCCTTCTTCCCCTGGGCGGGGGCGGACTCCACGACGGCGGGCTGCGGCCGCCCCGACTGGCTCTGCTCGGCCGTCGAGCCCTGCGGGCCGCCTTCGCGCCCCGCGGCCGCGCCCTTCTCCTGGCCGGACGCGTTACTCGGCAGCGTCACCCCCACCATCACCGCGGTGGCGGTGACCGCGATGGCCGCACCTGCCACCACCTTTCCCAGGTGGCGGTGCATCATGTTGCGCACATTCTCCCCCAAACACCCCTCAGGTCGCATGGGACCGCATACCGGGAGATCCAGTATGCGGAGTCACCCGGTAGGACGAACCGATCTGACCGTAGGTTGCCTCCGTTTCAGCGAATTTGGAGCGAAACCGCTACCCCAGGGCGTCAGTTGGGCAAGGATTTCCTCTCGTGCGGTGCCAGGGGTGCTCGCGGCCCCCCGGGAAGAAGTGGAAGAGTCGACGCATGCAGGTCTGGCCGGGACAGGCTTACCCCCTGGGCGCCACCTACGACGGCGCCGGAACCAACTTCGCGGTCTTCTCGGAGGCCGCCGTGCGGATCGAGCTGTGCCTACTGCACGAGGACGGCTCGGAGACCGCGGTGGAGCTGCGCGAGACCGACGCCTTCGTACGCCACGCCTATCTGCCGGGGATCATGCCCGGACAGCGGTACGGGTTCCGGGCCCACGGCCCGTACCAGCCGGAGCGCGGCCATCGGTGCAACTCCGCCAAGCTGCTGCTCGACCCGTACGCCAAGGCGGTCAGCGGGCAGGTCCGCTGGGGCGAGGAGGTCTACGGCTATCACTTCCAGCGGCCCGAGAAGCGCAACGACCTCGACTCGGCCCCGCACACCATGGCCTCGGTCGTCGTCAACCCGTACTTCGACTGGGGCGACGACCGGCCGCCGCGCACCGACTACCACCGCACCGTGATCTACGAGGCCCATGTCAAGGGCCTCACCATGCTCCACCCCCGGCTGCCGGACGAGCTGCGCGGGACGTACGCGGCGCTCGCGCACCCCGCGATCATCGAGCACCTGACGGAGCTGGGCGTCACCACCCTGGAACTGATGCCGGTGCACCAGTTCGTGCACGACCACCGGCTGGCCGACGCGGGACTGTCGAACTACTGGGGCTACAACACCATCGGGTTCTTCGCCCCGCACAACGCGTACGCCTCCTGGGGCGACCGGGGACAGCAGGTGCTGGAGTTCAAGTCGGCCGTACGCGCCCTCCACCAGGCCGGCATCGAGGTGATCCTCGACGTCGTCTACAACCACACCGCCGAGGGCAACCACCTGGGGCCGACGCTGTCCTTCCGGGGCCTGGACAACGCCTCGTACTACCGGCTGAGCAGCGACCGGCGGTACTACATGGACACCACCGGCACCGGGAACTCCCTGCTGATGCGCAGCCCGCACGTGCTTCAGCTGATCATGGACTCGCTGCGCTACTGGGTGAGCGAGATGCGGGTCGACGGCTTCCGCTTCGATCTGGCGGCCACGCTGGCCCGGCAGTTCCACGAGGTGGACCGGCTGTCCTCGTTCTTCGACCTGGTGCAGCAGGACCCGGTGGTCAGCCAGGTGAAGCTGATCGCCGAGCCCTGGGACGTCGGCGAGGGCGGCTACCAGGTGGGGAACTTCCCGCCGCTGTGGACCGAATGGAACGGCAAGTTCCGCGACACGGTGCGCGACCTGTGGCGGGGCGAGCCGCGCAAGCTCGCCGAGTTCGCCTCCCGGCTGACCGGCTCCTCCGACCTCTACCAGGGCGACGGGCGGCGGCCGCTGGCCTCCGTCAACTTCGTCACCTGCCACGACGGCTTCACCCTGCGCGACCTGGTCTCGTACGACAAGAAGCACAACGAGGCCAACGGCGAGGGCAACCAGGACGGTGAGAGCTACAACCGCTCCTGGAACTGCGGGGTCGAGGGCGAGTCCGACGACCCGGCGGTGCGGGCGCTGCGCGAGCGCCAGATGCGCAACTTCATCGCCACCCTGATGCTCTCCCAGGGCGTGCCGATGCTCAGCCACGGCGACGAGTTCGCGCGCACCCAGCACGGCAACAACAACGCGTACTGCCAGGACAGCGAGGTGTCCTGGGTGCACTGGCCGGACCGGCATAACGAGGCGGACGCGCCGGCCCTGGAGCTGCTGCGCTTCGCCCGCTCGCTGATCTGGCTGCGCCGCGACCACCCGGTCTTCCGGCGGCGGCGCTTCTTCCACGGGCGGCCGGTGGAGGGCACCCACGACGAGCTGTCGGACATCGCCTGGTTCACGGCCGAGGGCGAGGAGATGCGGCAGCGCGACTGGCAGGCGGCCCACGCCAAGTCGCTGACGGTCTTCCTCAACGGCAACGCCATCTCCGAGCCGGGGCCGCGCGGGGAGCGGATCACCGACGACTCCTTCCTGCTGATGTTCAACGCGCACCACGAGCCGCTGGACTTCACGGTGCCCATCGACCACGGCAAGCAGTGGCAGGTGATCGTGGACACCTCGCTGCCGGAGGGCGTGGAGCCCGGCAGCGGCGCGAAGGTCGCGGCGGGCGACCGGCTGACCCTGGTGGACCGGAGCCTGCTGGTGCTTCAGCGGCCCGCTTAGCCCCGTGGGCCGGTTGTGCTTACGGAGGGGGACGGGGCCGGTTCCCGTTTCGGCGAAGAAACCCTCGTACGAGTGTTTGGCGGCTGCCCCGATCTGATGCCGGGTGCGTTGTGGGTACGTACGTTCTATGACGTCCGACCGCACCGCGCCCGGGGCCGCCGCCCCGACCGCCACCTACCGGCTACAGCTCCAGCCCGCCTTCCCCTTCGGGGCGGCGCGCGAGGCCGTGCCCTATCTGGCCTCGCTCGGCGTGTCCCATCTGCATCTCTCGCCGGTGCTGGAGGCCGTGCCCGGCTCCACACACGGCTATGACGTGGTCGACCACTCGGCCGTGCGGGCGGAGCTGGGCGGCGAGGAGGGGCTGCGCGCCCTCGCCCGCGCCGCGCGCGACCATGGGCTCGGGCTGATCGTCGACATCGTCCCCAACCACATGGCGGTGCCCGCGCCGGAGCGGCTCAACCAACCGCTGTGGGAGGTGCTGCGGGACGGCCCCGCCTCGGCATACGCGCGGTGGTTCGACATCGACTGGGGCCGGCACGGCGGCAAGGTGCTGCTGCCGGTGCTCGGCGGCCCGCTCGGCGACAAGCTGGCGGAGCTGCGGGTCGAGGGCGACGTGCTGCGCTACCACGACCACGAGTTCCCGCTGCGGCCCGGCACCGAGGAGACGCCGCTGCCCGCGCTGCTGGACCGGCAGTGGTACCGGCTGGGCTGGTGGCGGCTGGCGCGTACGGAGCTGAACTACCGGCGCTTCTTCACCATCTCCGAGCTGGTCGCGGTGCGGGTCGAGGACCCCGAGGTCTTCGCGGCGACCCACGGAAAGCTGCTGGAGCTGATGCGCGACGGAGTGATCGACGGGCTGCGGGTGGACCATCCGGACGGCCTCGCCGACCCGGAGGGCTATCTGCGGCATCTGGACCGCGAGGTGCGGGCCGCGGCGGGCGGCGGCCGGTGGACCGTCGTGGAGAAGATCCTCGGCCGGGGCGAGCCACTGCCCGCGCGCTGGCCGGTCGCCGGGACCACCGGCTATGACGCGCTGCACCACATCGACGGCCTTTTCGTCGACCCGGGCGGGCTGGCCGAGCTGACCGCGCTCTACCGTGCCTTCGCCGCACCCCCGGAGGACCTGGGCGGCGACTGGCCGGCCACCGTGCGGCGCGCCGCGCGGCGCGTGGTGACCCATGAGCTGGCCGCCGAGGTGGAGCGGCTGACGCGCTCGGCCGTGAAGATCTGCGCGCCCGACCCCGCCCTGCGCGACCACGCGCCCTGGGCGCTGCGCACGGCGATCCACGAGCTGCTGGTGCGGCTGCCGGTCTACCGCCCGTATGTCTCGCCTGACGCCCCGGCGGCGCGGGCGGACGCCGAGATGCTGACCCGGGCGGCGGAGGACGCGCGGGGAGCGTTCGCGGTGCCGGAGGAGGCGCGGGCGGTGTTCACGGTGCGGGACGCGGCGCTCGGCAGACTGGGGGACGGGCCGCACCACCGCGACTTCTGCGCGCGCTTCGCGCAGACCGCCGCCGCGCTGCGCGCCAAGTCGGTCGAGGACACCGCCTTCTACCGCTACGCCCCGCTGCTCTCGGCGGCGGAGGTCGGCGGCGACCCGGGGCACCCCGCCGTCTCCCCCGCGGAGTTCCACGCGTTCGCCACCCGGCTCCAGGCCGACTGGCCCACGACGGGCACGGTGCTGTCCACACACGACACCAAGCGCAGCGCTGACGTGCGGGCGCGGCTCGCGGCGCTGTCGGAGTGCCCGGAGCGCTGGGAGCGGCTGCTGGCGGCGGTGGACGCGGAGGAGCGGGAGGCGCCGGGCTCCGCGGCGGCTCCCGATGCCCATCTGGTGTGGACGGCGTGGCAGACCGCGGTGGGCCTGGGCTCCGCGGACGGCGAGCGGCTGGTCCCCGCGCTGCTCAAGTCGGTGCGGGAGGCGGGGCTGCGGACGACGTGGACCGAACAGGACCCGGCGTACGAGGAGGAGGTCGCCGCCTGTCTGAAGGCGGGCCCGTGCGACCCCGGCCATGCGGCCTGGGCGGCGCTGGGCGGCGCGCTGGACGGCCCCGCGCGCGCCAACGCGCTGGGCGCGGCGCTGCTTCAGCTGACCATGCCGGGCGTGCCGGACCTCTACATGGGCACCGAGCACAGCTATGCCGCGCTGGTCGACCCCGACAACCGCCGCCCGCCCGAGCCGCGCCCCGAGCTGCTCGCCCAGCTGGACGCCGGGCGCGGGCCTGACGGGCCGTCGGCCGAGAAGCTGCTGCTGACCGCGGCGGCCCTGCGGCTGCGGAGGCGCCGGCCCCGGAGGTTCGGGCCATCGGGCGCGTACATCCCGCTGGCCGCCGAGGGCCCGGCGGCCACACACTGCGTGGCCTTTCTGCGGACGGACGGCCGGGGCGAGGGCGAGGGTGAAGACGGGGGCGGGGGCGGCGGGGCGGTCACCGCCGTCACCCGGCTGTCGCGGCGGCTCGCCGAGGCGGGTGGCTGGCGGGGCACGGCGCTGCCGTTGCCGCCGGGGCGCTGGCGCGATCTGCTGACCGGGCGGGCGGCCGAGGGCAGCAGCCCGCTCGGCGAGCTCTTCGGCCAACTTCCGGTGGCCCTGCTGATCCGTAACTGACGGTCCGCCAGAACTCGTGCTGCGTTCGCGGCCTAAAGCATTTACACGTACTCCGGACGGCGCTACCTTCACAAAGTAACTTGGGAGCGCTCCCATACGACGGTTCCTGACCCGTTCGCGTCGAAGGGAAGAAGAAGCGCAATGCCACGACGATTGATGGCTCTCGCACGTCCCGCTCGCCCGCCGGGCCCCTCCCGCGCCCGCCGGTCCGTTCTGCTGGTCCTGCTCGGTGTGCTGCCCGCCCTCGGGCTGGTCTTCTTCGGTGGCGGCAGCGCCTCCGCGCACGGCGCGCCGATGGCACCGGGCAGCCGCACCTATCTGTGCTGGAAGTACAGCCTGTCCAGCACCGGAGAGGTCAAGCCGACCAACCCGGCCTGCAAGGCCGCGTTCGACAAGAGCGGGGCAACCCCGTTCTACAACTGGTTCGCGGTGCTGCGTTCGGACGGGGCCGGCCGGACCAAGGGCTTCATCCCGGACGGCCAGCTGTGCAGCGGCGCGGCCACCGTCTACAACTTCTCCGGCTTCGACCTGGGCAGCAACGACTGGCCGGTGACCCATCTGACCGCCGGCAAGTCGATGCAGTTCACCTACAACTCCTGGGCCGCGCACCCCGGTTCGTTCCGCAGCTACGTCACCAAGAACGCGATCGACCCGACGAAGCCGCTCACCTGGAACGACCTGGAGGACCAGCCGTTCAACACGGTGACGGACCCGCCGCAGTCGGGCCCGGTCGGCACGGTGGACGGCAAGTACACCTGGACCGCCAATCTGCCCTCGGGCAAGAGCGGCCGCCACATCATCTACACCGTCTGGACCCGCTCGGACAGCCAGGAGACCTTCTACAGCTGCTCCGACGTGGTCTTCGACGGCGGCAACGGTGAGGTGACGGTGCCGGGCGCCTCCAGCGGCGGCAGCGACCCGACCAACCCGCCGACGGCCAAGTGCACCGCCTCCCAGAAGACCACCAGCACCTGGAACGGCGGCTACCAGGCCGAGGTGACGGTGGCCAACACCGGCGCCACCCCCATCTCCTCCTGGATGGTCGACTGGACACTGCCATCCGGGCAGCGGGTGGACAGCGTCTGGAACGGCAAACTGACCGCCACGGGCTCGGCCGCATCGGTGACCAACGCCGACTGGAACGGCTCCTTGGCGGCCGGGGCGTCGACGACCTTCGGCTATGCGGCCAGTGGCGGCTCACCCGACGCGGCGGCCGCGCCGATCTGCATGGTGCACTGACCCGATCCCACGCAGCGCGCCGACCCGCACGGCTCGCTGCCCCGACCCGAACCGATCCGCACGGTGCCCTGATCCGCTCCTCCGCCCTGTCAGGTGCACCTCACCCAGCCGGTCTGCCGCCCCCTTCCCCCTCGTGGGCGGCAGGCCGGCCTTTCCCCGTCCGCCCCCACCACCGCCGGTCCAGCAGTCCGACGAAGGAGGCCGCGGCCCCGGTGAGTTCGACCCGGGAGAACGCGGTCAGCTCGCGCCGCCAGGGCGGATCCAGCGGCAGCACCGCGCAGTCGTACCCCGCGGCCACATGCGCCGGGGCGATGAGCACCCCCGCCCCTGCCGCGGCCAGCCGCACGGCGGTCGAGGTGTGTTCGGTGTGGGCGCCGGTACGAGGGGTGAAGCCCGCCTGCTCACAGGCCAGGTCCAGAAAGCGCCGCCCCTCGACCATCGGCTCCAGCGCACATCGCACCCAGTCCCGGTCCGCCAGCTCGGCCAGCCGCACGGACTCCTGCTTCGCCAGCGGGTCGTCCGGCTCCACGACCACCACCAGCTCCTCCTCGCCCAGCGACACCACGGGCCCCTGCCACGCCTTGGGGCGGTGACCGACCGCGACATCCGCCACCCCTCGCTCCATGCGCTCCCGCAGCTCCTCGCCGGTGGCGTACTCGTGCACCACCAGGCACACCTGCCCATGACCGCGCCGCCAGCGCGCGAGGACCTCGGGGAGCACCCCGATGGCGAACGCGTGCAGGGTGGCGATATGCAGCTCACCGCCCGCCGCCCCGGCCGCCGCCCGCGCGGCGCGGCGGGCCTGCCGGGCGCTGCGCACCGCGAACTCGGCGTGCGGAAGGAACGCCCGGCCCATGGGCGTCAGCCGCACTCCGCGCGGCAGCCGCTCCAGCAGCGCCCCGCCGACCTCCCGCTCCAGGGCCTTGATCTGGTGGGAGAGCGCGGACTGGGTGACGCCCAGCAGCTCGGCGGCATGGGTGAAGGACGCCTCCTCGACCACGGCCACGAGATATTCCATCTGACGCAGACTCATCGGGCCCCCGCCCTCCCCCTCCTGTCATGCAGAAAATTCATCGTATCCAGAGAAACTTTGCCTTGGACTCATGCCTCGCTATGGGCACAGGGTGGACCCATGCATGAGACGGACATCATCGTCATCGGCGGCGGGACCGGCGGCTACAGCACCGCGCTGCGCGCCGCCACCCTCGGTCTCGACGTCGTGCTGGCGGAACGCGACCTGGTGGGTGGGACCTGTCTGCACCGCGGCTGCATCCCCAGCAAGGCCATGCTGCACGCCGCGGAGCTGGTCGACGGCATCTCCGAGGCGCGTGAGCGGTGGGGGGTGAAGGCCACCCTGGACGCCGTGGACTGGTCCGCGCTGACCGCGACCCGCGACGACATCGTGGCCCGCAACCATCGCGGCGTCGAGGGCCATCTGTCCCACGCGGGCGTCCGCGTGGTGCGCGGCTCCGCCGCCCTGACCGGCGCCCGCACGGTACGCATCCAGCCCACCAGCACGGAGACGGACGCGGGCGCGGCCGGCGAGTGGACCGCGCGCCGCGGCATCGTGCTGGCGACCGGCTCCCGCCCGCGCGCCCTCCCCGGCCTGCCGCCGGACGGCCGCCAGGTCGTCACCAGCGACGACGCCCTCTTCGCCCCTGGACTCCCGGCCTCCGTCCTGGTGCTGGGCGGCGGCGCGATCGGCGTCGAATACGCCTCACTGCACCGCTCCATGGGCGCGCAGGTCACCCTCGTCGAGGCGGCGGACCGGCTGCTGCCCCTGGAGGACGCGGATGTCAGCCGCCATCTGACGCGCGGGCTGAAGAAGCGCGGCATCGAGGTGCTGACCGGCGCCCGGCTGGAGAACGCCGAGCCGTACGCGGACGGGGTGCGCGCCACCGTCCGCCCGGCCCGCGGCGAGCCGCGCACCCTCGACGCCGAGCGGCTGCTCGTCGCCGTAGGCCGCGCCCCGGTCACCGACGGCCTGGGCCTGGGCGCCGCCGGACTGACCACCGACGAGCGCGGGTTCGTCGCCCCCGCCGACTGGTCGCGGCTGGAGACCGCGGTGCCGGGCATCCATGTCGTCGGCGATCTGCTGCCGCCGCCCTCGCTCGGGCTGGCCCACGCCTCCTTCGCCGAAGGGCTGCTGGTGGCCGAGACCCTGGCGGGCCGCTCACCCCGACCCCAACCCGTCGACTACGACACCGTCCCCCGGGTGACCTACTCCAGCCCGCAGACCGCCGCGGTCGGCCTGTCGGAGGCCCAGGCGCGCGAGCGGGGCCACGACGTCGTCGTCAACACCATGCCGCTGACCGCGGTGGCCAAGGCCATGGTGCACGGCCAGGGCGGGATGGTGAAGGTCGTCGCCGAGCGGGCGGGCGAGGGCACCGGCCGGGTCCTCGGCGTCCATCTCGTCGGCCCCCATGTCTCGGAGATGGTCGCCGAGAGCCAGCTGATCGTGGGCTGGGACGCCGAACCCTCGGACGTGGCCCGCCACATCCATCCGCACCCCACCCTCTCGGAGGCGGTCGGCGAGGCCTTCCTCACTCTCGCGGGGCGCGGTCTGCACCAGATATGAGCGGACCGGACGGGCGCTCGCCCGACTCCTCGGCGACGGCCACCACGATGAAGCCGACCACGGCCAGCCCGATACTCGCGTACAGCTCATAGCCGTCCAGGAACGGCAGAAAACGGATCACCGCCATCACCCGGAACCAGCCGATGAGCTCGTGGACGATCCCGACGAGCCCCTGTAAGAGCAGAATGCCGCCCACCAACTCGCATGCGTTTCTCATGTGTTCGAGGCTAGGCGGCGGACCGGCGGACGCGGGTCGGCCAAAGGTCTAAGGCCCTGCGACTTTGGTCGATACCCGCGTCCGAGGCGGCGACGGGGCCCGTCCCTCCTCACTACATTCAGCGGTATGAGCAGCTCGGACGCCGCGCCGACGGCGAACGCCGGAAAGCGCCGCGCGCTGCGCGACTGGATCGTGGACGTGTGCTGCATCTCGCTCGCGGCCCTGTTCTCGCTGACGACCTCCGAGTCGACGGCCACGGACCCCGCGCTTTCCGACGAGGCGCTCTTCGCCGACGTGATGGCGGGCGTCCTGGCCTGTCTCGCACTGTGGCTGCGCCGCCGCCGGCCGGTCGGGCTGGCGCTGGTCCTGCTCGCCGTCGGCACGGTCGCGTTCTATGTCTCGGGGCCGCTGCTCGTGGCGCTGTTCACGGTCGCGGTGCACCGGCCGCTGCGTACGGTCGCATGGGTCGGCGGGGCGGCGCTGGCCCAGATCTTCGTCGCCCCGGCGGTACGCCCCGACCCCGACCTCGACTACACCGGAAACGTGCTTCTCGGGGCGCTGCTCGTCAGCGGCGCCATCGGCTGGGGCATGTACGTGCGCTCCCGGCGCCAGTTGCTCGAATCGCTGCGCGACCGGGCCGCGCGGGCCGAGGCGGAGGCGGCGCTGCGCGCCGAGCGTACGCAGCGCCTGACGCGCGAGCGGATCGCCCGGGAGATGCATGACGTGCTCGCGCACCGGCTGTCCCTGCTGAGCGTGCACGCGGGCGCGCTTGAGTACCGGGCCGACGCGTCCCCGCAGGAGGTGGCCGAGGCCGCCGGGGTGATACGCAGCAGCGCGCACCAGGCGCTCCAGGACCTGCGCGAGGTGATCGGCGTGCTGCGGGCCCCGGACGCCGCCGCTGACCCCGCCGCCGCGGACGGCGCGCCCGACCGGCCCCAGCCGACCCTCGCCGATCTGCCGCGGCTGGTGGAGGAGTCGCGCCGGGCGGGCATGCGGGTGACGCTGTCGGACGACGCGGGCGTCGCCGGGGCGGGCGCGGCGGCCGTGCCGGGCGCCACGGGCCGTACGGCGTACCGGATCGTGCAGGAGGGGCTGACCAACGCGCGCAAGCACGCGCCGGACGCGGAGGTGGCGGTGACGGCGTCGGGAGCGCCCGGCGAGGGGCTGACCGTGGAGGTGCGCAATCCCGTGCGCGCCCCGGTACGCGCCCGCACCCCCGCCCGTACGCCCGGTGCACCCGGTGCACCCGGTGCGCCGCCGGATCACGAGGACCGGCCGGGGACGATCCCCGGTTCGGGCCAGGGCCTGGCCGGGCTGGCCGAGCGCGCGGCGCTGACGGGCGGGCGGCTGGAGTGCGGCCCTTCGGACACCGGGGACTTCCGGCTCCACGCCTGGCTACCGTGGCCCGCATGAGCCCATCCCCTCCGGAATCCCCCACGCCCGCACCGGCGGCGGCCCCCGCCCCGATCCGCCTGCTGATCGTCGACGACGACCCGCTGGTCCGCGCCGGGCTGCGGCTGATGCTCGGCGGCGCGTCCTCCGGCATAGAGATCGTCGCCGAGGCGTCCGACGGCACCGAGGTGGACGCGCTCGTGGACCGCCACACCCCCGATGTCGTCCTCATGGACATCCGCATGCCGACGGTGGACGGGCTGGCCGCCACCGAGCAGCTGCGGCGGCGCGAACCCGCCCCCGAGGTGGTGATCCTGACGACCTTCAACGCGGACGAGCATGTGCTGCGGGCGCTGCGCGCCGGAGCGGCGGGCTTCGTGCTCAAGGACACCCCGCCCGCCCAGCTCGTCGCGGCCGTACGGCGGGTGGCCGCGGGCGAGCCGGTGCTGTCCCCCGCGGTGACCCAGCAGCTGATCGAGCATGTGGCGGGCTCCGGCCGGGAGGGGCGGCGGGAGCGGGCCCGGGGGCGGCTGGACCGGCTGAACGACCGGGAGCGCGAGGTCGCGGTCGCCGTGGGCCAGGGCAAGTCCAACGCCGAGATCTCCGCCGGCCTGTTCATGAGCGTCGCGACCGTCAAGACGCATGTGTCGCGGATCCTGACCAAGCTGGATCTCAACAACCGGGTGCAGATCGCGCTGCTGGCCCACGACGCGGGCCTGCTCGAATGACGTCCGCCGACGTCCGCTGACGTCCGCCAAAGCCTCTGACGTCCGTCCGGACCCTCACGGGGCGGTGAGCGGTTCGGCCCGGTAGGCCCGGTGCAGCAGGTCCAGGAAGGCCGGTGCCTCGGGCAGGGGCACCGCGCCGATCCGGCGCACCGCCACACCCGGCGTCCAGGAGTTCATGACCACGCCCCCGGCCAGCTCCGGCAGGTCGGCGAGCGTGACCTCCTGGACGCGCTGGGGGACGCCGAGGCCGTCCAGCTGCCGGCGGACGATGCTCATGGTGATCCCGCCCAGCACCTCGGCCTCGGGCCACACCACCGCGTCCCCGTCCCAGAAGGCGAGGTTCCAGATCGTCGCCTCGCTGAGCCGGCCCCGGCGGTCGACGAAGGCGGCGTCGTCGAAGCCCTGCGCGACGGCCCGGCGGAGGAGGTAGGTCTTGGCCACCTCGCCGACGTGCTTCACGGCCGGGAGGAATCGTTCGTGCTCCACCGCCGCCAGCGCCAGCGGGCCCTCCGGGCCGGAGGCGGGCGGTCCGGTGCGGACCAGCACATCGAGCCTGGCCTCGCCGCCCGCCGTGAACTCCCCCGCCGGGGAGTAGACCGTGGCCGTCAGCGAGAGGTCGGCGGGACCGGCCTCCAGCGCCGCCCGCAGATACGACCGCACCTGGTCGTGGGGCAGCGCGCGGCCGAACAGCTCCACCGAGGCGGTCCGCAGCCGCTCCAGATGGAGGTCGAGGCCCCGGACCCGGCCCCCGCGCACCTGCATGGCGGTGAAGTGGGCGTAGCCCGCGAACGCGAGCGGCGCCAGCTCCTCGGCGGTCGCCGCCCGGCCGTTACGGTGTGCGACAAAGGAAGTCATGAACGCTCCAACGGATGACGGAATCGGCTGAACGGGCGCGCGAGACGCGGAATAACCGCCCGCGAGATGACGTTAAGGGCTCACACCGATGGAAAGGTCAAGCTCGGAAGTGGGGCGGAACGCATGGCAGGGCGCATGCTGATCGGGGAGTTGTCCCGGCGCACCGGGGTCAGCACGCGGTTGCTGCGGTACTACGAGGAGCAGGGGCTGCTCGAGGCCGGGCGCGGCCCCAACGGCTACCGCGACTACGACGAGGGCTCGGTGGTCACGGTGCGGCAGATCCGCGCCCTGCTGAGCGCCGGGCTGTCCACCGAGGTGATCCGTACGCTGCTGCCGTGCGTCCGGGGCGAGCAGCCGGGGTTCGACTGGTGCCCGGCCGTGCGGGCCACCCTCCAACGGGAGTTGGCGGCCGTGGACGAGCGCATCGACGACCTCCAGCGCAACCGGGGCGCGCTCGCCGACTATCTGGCGCAGCCCTGAGCCGTCCCCGTCGGGCACGCCCCGGAAAACGCCTGGACATGAACCCGTCGGCCCGCATAGTGTGCGGGCACGCCCATGATCGAGGAAGGAGGCGAGAGCCATGGACATCATCACGTACCCGCGCTCCCGCCCCTTGTCCACCGGGCGTCCCTGAAGTCTGATCTCCGATCCGACCGGGAGCGCATCGTATTCCCGGAAGGAATCCCATGACCGAGCTGGTCATTCGCGCGCTCACCGAGGGCGACGCACATCTCTTCAACACCCTGGAAGACCCCGCGCTCGTCGGCCGCGGCCGCTTCGGCCACACCTACCGCACCCGTGCCGAGGGCGGCGAATACCGCCCCGACTGGACCTGGGTCGCGCTGCGCGACGGCCGCGTGGTCGCCCGCGCCGCCTGGTGGGGCGTGGCCGACGCCACGGAGCCCACCGCGCTGGACTGGTTCGACTTCGCCGAGGGCGAGGCCGACGCGGCGGCGGAGCTGCTGCGCACCGCCCCGCTGCGCGCCGAGTTCAGCCTGCTCGCGCCGCCCGGCTGGCGCGAGCGGCCCGAGGAGCGGGCGGCGGCACAGGCCCGGATCGACGCCGCCGTCGCCGGCGGGATGGAGCTGCTGGTGGAGCGCTACCGCTACGAGTGGACGCCCGAGTGCGGGCTGCCCGAGCGGCAGGGGCGGCTGGAGTTCCGTCCCGAGCCCGATGACGCGGTGATCGCCGACGTGCTGCGCCGCGTCATGCCGGGCACGCTCGACGCACACGACCTGCGGGCCATCGCGCAGGGGGGCGTCGGCGCCGCGGTGGGCGAGCTGATGGACTTCCTCAACTGGTGCCCGTCGCCGCGCGAGTGGTGGCGGCTGGCGTGGACGCCGGAGGGCGAGCTGGTCGGCATCCAGGTGCCCGCGCACAACCCGACCGGCCCGTGCGTCGGCTACATCGGGGTGGTCGAGGGACAGCGCGGCCACGGCTATGCGTACGACCTGCTGGTGGAGTGCACCCACGACCTGGTGGAGCGCGGCGCGACGAAGATCGCGGCGGCGACCGACCAGCCCAACCTCCCGATGGCCAGGCACTTCGCCAAGGCGGGCTATCCCATCACCCAGGAGCGCATCGACCTCGTCTGAGCTCATCCGACCTCATCGCGGCGTTCCTGCTGCGCGGCGCGCCCCGCGTCGCGCAGCATGGTTCCCCGGACGCCGATGAGGTGAGGAGAGGTCTGTGCTGTTCGAGGTGTGGGCGCCGCGCGCCGGGCGGGTCGGGCTCCGGCTGGAGGGACATACGCACCCCATGGAGCGCGACCCGGCCCGGGAGGGGTGGTGGCGGGCGGCGGCCGAGGCCGGCCCCGGCGCGCGCTACGGCTTCGCGCTGGACGGCGGCGCACCGCTGCCCGACCCGCGCTCCCGCCGCCAACCTGACGGCCCCGAGGGCCTGAGCGCGGTGGTCGACCCCGCGGGCTTCCCATGGCGGCGGGAGTGGCGGGGGCGGGCGCTGCCGGGCGCGGTCCTGTACGAGCTGCACATCGGCACCTTCACCCGTGAGGGCACCTTCGACGCGGCCGCCGAGCGCCTGCCGCACCTGGCGGAACTGGGCGTCACCCACATCGAGTTGATGCCGGTGTGCCCGTTCCCGGGCACGCACGGCTGGGGGTACGACGGGGTGGCGCCGTGGGCCGTGCACGAGCCGTACGGGGGGCCGGAGGGGCTCGCGCGCTTCGTCGACGCCGCGCACGGCCACGGCCTCGGTGTGGTGCTGGACGTGGTCCACAACCACCTGGGCCCCTCCGGCAACCATCTCCCCCGGTTCGGCCCGTACTTCACCGACACCCACCACACGCCGTGGGGCGCGGCCGTCAACCTGGACGCCCCCGGCTCGGACGAGGTCCGCGCGTACTTCCTCGGCAGCGCCCTCGCCTGGCTGCGCGACTACCGCCTGGACGGGCTGCGGCTGGACGCGGTGCACGCGCTGCGCGACACCCGGGCGCGCCACTTCCTCGCCGAGCTGTCCGCCGCCGTGGACGCGCTGGCCGTGGAGGTGGGCCGGCCGCTGTTCCTGATCGGCGAGTCCGATCTGAACGACCCGCGCACCACGGCGCCGCGCGAGGCGGGCGGCCATGGGCTGCACGCGCAGTGGAACGACGACTTCCATCACGCCCTGCACACCCTGCTGACCGGCGAACGACAGGGCTATTACGCCGACTTCGCCGAGCAGGGGCCGCACGCCCTGATGAAGACCCTGCTCGGCGGCTTCTTCCACGACGGCACCTACTCGTCCTTCCGCGGCCGGACCCACGGCGCCCCGCTGAACACCCTGGCCACCCCCTCGTACCGGCTGCTGGGCTACGCCCAGACCCATGACCAGATCGGCAACCGCGCGACGGGCGACCGGCTCTCCGCCCGGCTCTCCCCCGGGCTGCTGGCCTGCGCGGCCGCGGTCGTGCTGTGCTCCCCCTTCACGCCGATGCTCTTCATGGGCGAGGAGTGGGGGGCCGGCACGCCCTGGCAGTACTTCACGGACCACCAGGACCCGGAGCTGGCCGAGGCCGTACGGCGCGGCCGGCGCCGCGAGTTCGCCGCCCATGGCTGGGCGGAGGAGGACATCCCCGACCCGCAGGACCCGGCGACGCGGCTGCGCTCCTGCCTGGACTGGTCCGAGCCGGACCGCGAGCCGCACGCGGAGCTGCTCGGCTGGTACCGGCGGCTGATCGCGCTGCGCCGCGCCGAACCGGCCCTGGCCGACCCGTGGTGGTCCGCCACCGGGCTGTCCGTCGCCGCGGACGGCTGTCTCGGCTTCCGGCGCGGCCCCCTGTACGTCCTGGTCAACCCGCGCGACCGCCCGGCACAGGCCCGGCTCGGCGCCCCCGCCGCCGACGGCGCCGAGGTCGTCGCCGCCTGGCGCCCCACCGACCCGCCCGCCGCGGACGGCACCCTGCGGCTGCCGCCTGAGACGGCCGTGGTGCTGCGGTGCGGCGGCGGCCAGGCGGGGCCGGGTCAGCCCTCCCCGGGCTCCAGCCGCAGCGAGATCGAGTTGATGCAGTAACGCTGGTCGGTCGGGGTCGGGTAGCCCTCGCCCGCGAAGACATGGCCGAGGTGGGAGCCGCAGCGGGCGCAGCGGACCTCGGTGCGGACCATGCCGTGCGTGCGGTCCTCGATCAGCTCGACGGCGGCGGAGTCGGCCGGGTCGTAGAAGGACGGCCAGCCGCAGTGGCTCTCGAACTTGGTCTGCGAGGTGAACAGCTCGGCCCCGCAGGCCCGGCAGGAGTAGACGCCGGTCGTCTTGGTGTCGGTGTACTCACCGGTGAAGGCGCGCTCGGTGCCGGCCTCGCGGAGGACGTGGTACTCCTGCGGGTCCAGCTCCGCGCGCCACTGCTCTTCCGGCTTGTCGATCTCGTACGGCATGGAATCTCCTAGCTCTCGGCGCTCTCGACGCTCCGCAGGCGGGCGAGGATCTCCGGACCGAGGTCCGTGACGTCGCCGGCGCCCATGGTGAGAACAAGGTCACCGGGCTTGGCCATTCCTGCGATCAGCCCGGGGATCGCGGTCCGGTCGTGCTCGGCGGCGACGTCCGCGCCGTGCCGGGCCGCGGCGTCGATCACCAGGGCGCTGGTGATGCCGGGGACGGGGTCCTCACGGGCGGGGTAGATGTCCAGGACGACGCTGGCGTCGGCGAGGGCGAGGGCCTCGCCCATCTCGGCGCCCAGCTCGCGGGTGCGGCTGAAGAGGTGGGGCTGGAAGACCACCAGGACCCGGCCGTCGCCCGCGCCGCCGCGGATCGCCTCGAGGTCGGCGGAGATCTCGGTGGGGTGGTGTGCGTAGGAGTCGATGACCTGCACCCCGGCCGCGACGCCCTTGAGCTGGAGGCGGCGCTTGACGCCGGTGTACGAGCCGAGGGCGGGGGCCAGCTCGCGGGCGGGGACGCCGAGGGCGGCGCCCGCGGTCAGGGCGGCGACGGCGTTGAGGGCGTAGTGGCGGCCGGGGACGGAGACCGTGAAGGTCAGCTCGGCGCCGCCGAGGGCGTCCGCGAGCGCCACGGTGACCTCGCTGGTCAGCCCGTGCTGGGTGATCCCCAGCACGTGTACGTCCGCGTCCGGGTGCTCGCCGTAGGTGAGGACGCGCAGCCCCTCGCGGCCGGTGACGCGGCCGGTCAGCTCGCGGGCGCCGGGGTGGTCGGCGGAGATCACCAGGGTGCCGCCGGGCCGGATCCGCTCCACGAAGGTCTGGAACGACTCGTGGATCTCCTCCATCGAGGCGTAGTTGGCGTGGTGGTCGAGCTCCACGTTGAGGATGATCGCGACCTCGGGCGCGTACTTGTGGAAGCTGCGGTCGCTTTCATCCGCCTCGGCGACGAAGATCTCGCCGCCGCCGTGGTGGGCGTTGGAGCCGGGGGCGTCCAGGTCGCCGCCGATCGCGTACGACGGGTCGAGGCCGAGGGCGGTGAGGGAGACGGCCAGCATGGAGGTGGTGGTCGTCTTGCCGTGGGTGCCCGCGACCGCGATCGGGCGGGCGCCGTCCATCAGGCCGGCCAGCGCGTCGGAGCGGTGTATGACCGGGACGCCGCGCTCGGCGGCGGCGACCAGCTCGGCGTTGTCGGCGCGGATGGCGCTGGAGACGACCACGCTGGTGGCGTCGGCCGCCAGGTGCCCGGCGGCGTGGCCGATGTGCACCGTCACCCCGAGCTCGCGCAGCGCCTCGACGGTCGGGGAGTCCTTGGAGTCGCTGCCCGCGACCCGTGAGCCGCGCATGGCGAGGATCTTCGCGATGCCCGACATCCCGGCGCCGCCGATGCCGATGAAGTGCGGTCGGTCCATCGCGTCGGAGGCAAAGCCGGCCGGTGCCATGTGCGGGTCTCCCCTGGGTCGCGGTTCGTCGCTGTCGGCCCCGATTCTCGCACCCCGCGGAGACGGGTCCGGCGAAGGCCCGTCCGGCGCACCGGCGGCAGCGGCGGGCGGGCGCGCTCAGCCGCGCTTCGTCGGCTGTTCCTCGTCGGCCGCGTGGGAGAAGAGCTTGAGCACGGGGACGCCCACCTTGTGCCGCGCCCGGGACGCCCAGTCGCGGTGGAAGAACTCCTCCACGAAGTGCGGCGCGGTCAGCACGATCACCTCGTCGGCGTGGGCCTCCTCGACGACGCCGCGCAGCGCGTCCAGCGGGTGGCGCTGGACGACCTGCCCGCGGGCCTCGGCGCCCGCCGCGCGCAGGGCGGCGACGGAGTGGGCCAGGGCTCGCTCGGCGGGCTCCAGCGCCTCCGTCCCCTCGGGCTCCTCACGCTCCTGGACAGCCTGCTCCAGTTCGCCGAGCGCGATGTCGTCAATGGCGCGCAGCAGCCGGTCCTTGCTGCCCCGCGGCTGCATGAGCACCACGAAGGAGACCGGGTCGTCGCTGTGCAGGCCGGTGACGAATTCCACGTCGACGGGGCTCAGGGGCATCTCGATCATCAATACGCTCGTGAACACGGGCGGCGCCCTTCTTCTGCGATATATCTACGCTAAGGCTGATTATCGCCGTATTGACGCTTCCGACGGTAGCTGGTGAAGAGAAACCCGGCGTCCTCCAGGACAGAAGAGAGAGCGAACCGTTCCGGTTCCATCAGCGTGGGGCCGTTGACGATCCGCTCCGCGTCGCCCGCCGCCACCATCGGCGCCAGCGACAGACACAGCTCGTCCAGCACCCCGGCCGCCGCGAACTGCCCGAGCAGCCTCGGCCCGCCCTCCGACAGCAGCCTGGTGAGGCCCCGCTCGGCCAGCGCGGCCACCACCCGCGCCGGTTCCACCCGATTCCCCTCCCCCGCCAGGACCACCTCGGCCCCCGCCGCGCGGGCCGCCGCCACCCGCTCCGCGGGCGCCTGCGCGCCGGTGACCACGAGCGTGGGCACCAGCGGCTCGGTGAACAGCGGCAGCGAGAAGTCCAGGTCCAGGCTCGCGCTGACCACGGCGATCGCGGGCACCGGCGGGCGGCCCAGCGCCGCCCGCCGCGCGGCGAACGCCTCGCGGGCGCGGGCCGGGCGGTAGCCCTCGCGGCGTACGGTCTCGGCGCCGACCACGACCGCGTCGGCCAGCCCGCGCAGCACCCCGAAGATCCGCATGTCGGCGGCGGAGGACAGCGGCTGCGACCGCCCGTCGTGGTGGGCGGCCCCGTCCAGCGAGGACACCATGTTGGCCCGCAGCCAGGCCCCCGCGGGCCGCCCCGGCCCGGCCGGGGGCTCCGGGTAGGCGTAGAGGTCCGCCAGCTCGTCCAGAGCCCACTCGCGGTCCTCCCACGGGGACGGTCCGGTCGGCGGGTCGGCGGGCAGTGGGAACAGGCGTCGCATAGGCCGCAGTGTGACATGCCTCCCTATCGGACGGTGACCTCCCCCGAAGGGACTACGCTGGGAGTTTGTGTCATCGCGAACCACCACGTCCGACAGGCCCGCGGGTCCGATAGCCGAGGAACCCCCCGGCAATTCCGACATCCCCGCCGCCCCCGTCGCCCTCGCCTCCCGCACCCCGCACGTGCCCGCCGAGCGTCTGGTGGCGGAGATGGTCCCGCCGCCCCGCTTCTCGACGGTGAGCTTCGACAACTACATCCCGGACCCGGGACAGCCCAGCCAGGCCACGGCCGTCAAGGAGCTGGCGGCCTTCGCCACCTCCATCGACGGCGGCCCGGGGGCGGCGGAGCCCCGCCGCAGGAGCTGGTTCCGCCGGGAGTCCAGGCCCACCGCGCCCCGCGGCCCGCGCGGGATGTATCTGGACGGCGGCTACGGCGTCGGCAAGACCCATCTGCTGGCCTCCCTCTGGCACGCCACCCCGGCCGCGCCCGAGAAGAAGGCGTTCGGAACCTTCGTCGAGCTGACCAACCTGGTCGGCGCCCTCGGCTTCCAGCAGACCGTGCAGACCCTCAGCGGCCACCGGCTGCTGTGCATCGACGAGTTCGAGCTGGACGACCCGGGCGACACCGTGCTGGTCTCCTCGCTCCTCGGCAGGCTGGTCGACGCGGGGGTCGCGCTGGCCGCCACCTCCAACACGCTGCCCGGCAAGCTCGGCGAGGGCCGGTTCGCCGCGGCCGACTTCCTGCGCGAGATCCAGGGGCTGTCCGCCCACTTCCGGGCGCTGCGCATCGACGGCGAGGACTACCGCCACCGCGGTCTGCCGAAGGCCCCCGCCCCGTATTCGGACGAGGCCGTCACCCGCGTCGCGCACCGCACGCCCGACGCCTCGCTCGACGACTTCCCCGCCCTCCTCGCGCACCTCTCCCGGGTGCACCCGAGCCGCTACGGCGCGATGTGCGACGGGATCCACGCGGTCTGTCTGACCGGAGTCGGGCCGGTGCCCGACCAGTCGACCGCGCTGCGGCTCGTGGTGCTCGCGGACCGGCTGTACGACCGCGAGGTGCCGGTGCTGGCGTCCGGCGTGCCGTTCGACCGGCTCTTCAGCGAGGAGATGCTCCAGGGCGGCTACCGGAAGAAGTACTTCCGGGCGATATCCCGGCTCACGGCGCTCGCCCGCGACGCGGGACGGCTGACGGAGCAGCCGGGCGACTGACGGAGTGGCGGCGCGCGATCGGATGGTTCCCGTAAGCGAATTCGCGTGATACACACGTGCGGTCACATTTCCTGTCCGCCAACAGGGAGTTACCGCATGTCAGTAACACGACGTCAGGCCCTGGCCCGCAGCGGCGCGGCCGGTGCCTCCATCGCCTTCGCCGGTGCCATCTCCGAGCTCTTCGCCGGCACCGCCGCGGCCGCCGAGCCGGGCCCGGAGGCCGCGGCCGGCTCGGGCGGGTACGGCCCGCTCGTCCCCGACCCCGACGGCCTTCTCGACCTCCCCAAGGGCTTCCGCTACCGGGTGCTGTCCCGCGAGGGCGACGAGCTGCGCTCCGGCGAGGGCAAGGTCCCCAGCAACCACGACGGCATGGCGGCCTTCCCGGGCCGGTCCGGCGCCAGAGCCCGCACCCACCTGGTCCGCAACCACGAGAACCGCCCCACCGCCGCGATCCGCGTCCCCGCGGTCAAGGGCCTCACCTACGACCCCATGGGCATGGGCGGCTGCACCGCCCTCGAACTCGACGCCGGCAACCGCGTCCTGGCCGAACACGTCGCCATCGCGGGCACCGCGGTCAACTGCGCGGGCGGCCCGACCCCCTGGAACACCTGGCTGACCTGCGAGGAGACCGAGGAAAAGGCCGGCACCAACGGCTACACCAAGGACCACGGCTTCATCTTCGAGGTCGACCCGTACGACCCGCGCCGCACCGGCGCCGTGCCGCTCACCGCGATGGGGCGCTTCCAGCACGAGGCCATCGCGATCGACCCGCGCAACGGCGTCGTCTACGAGACCGAGGACGCCTTCGACAAACCCTTCGGCCTCTTCTACCGCTTCCTGCCGCGCAAGCCGCTCGGCGGCACGGGCTCGCTGCGCGCGGGCGGCGACCTGTACGCGATGCGCGTGCCCGGCGTGAAGGACCTGTCGGCCGTCCAGGAGACCGGCACGACCTTCCACGACATCGAGTGGGTGCCGGTCCCCGACCCGCTGGCCGCGCAGACCCCGATCCGGTTCCAGGACTTCGGCTCCAAGGGCATCACGCACGCGCAGAAGCTGGAGGGCTGCTACTGGGGCGGCACATCCGTCTATTTCGTCTCCAGCTTCGCCAAGAGCGCGAACGGCTCGGCCGCCGACCACTACGGGCAGATCTGGCGCTACGACCCGGACCAGCGCCGGCTCACCCTCGTGATCGTCTTCGGCCCGAGCACGGACGTCCAGCTGCCCGGCGAGTCCCCGGACAACATCACGCTCGCGCCCAGCGGCGGCCTGATGGTCTGCGAGGACGGCAACGGGGCGCAGCATGTCTTCGGGCTGACCAGGCGCGGGGAGGTCTACCCGATGGCCCGGGGGCGCCAGAACCTGGGCACCCCGGAGGAGCCCGAGTGGGGTGAGTTCGCGGGGGTGACCTTCTCGGCCGACCGCCGCACGATGTACGTCAACTGCTACACCCCGGGCACGACCTTCGCGGTGACCGGGCCCTGGCGCCACTGAGCGCCCCCGCTCCGCGGCCCGCTCCGACCGCCTCGGCCGGAGCGGGCCGTCCGCGCCGCCGCCCCCGTACGGCCTCAGGACCGTCGTGAGCTGAGCGCGCAGGCCAGCGCGGTCGCCCCCGCGGCGGCCGCCGCGGTCGCGGCGAGCGGCAGCAGGGGCAGCGTCACGGTGCCCGTGTGCGAGCCGCCGACCAGGCCGGACACGGCGGCGTTCGCGGGCGACACCTGGACCACCAGCACCAGGAGCGAGGCGACCGCGGTGGCCTGGATGCCCCAGCCGTTGCTGAGCAGCAGCGGACGGCTGAACAGCACGCCGACCACCGCGCCCAGCAGGGCGCAGGTGAGCGCCGCGAGCAGCCCGGCGGAGGTGGCGTCGAGGCGTGAGACGTCGATCCGCTGATCGGAGGTCTTCGGATCGCTGATCAGGGCGACGAACAGCGCTCCCGCGACGCCGAGCACGGCCGCCGCGGACAGCCCGGTGAGCACGGCGCCGAGGTGGACCCGGGCCGGGCTCGTCGCCGCGGCGGAGCAGTTGCGCGCCGCGGGCGGCTCGTTGCTGACGCACACGCGCACCAGCCAGGCCGCGATGGGGAGCAGTGCGCCCGCGGCGTACCCGAAGGAGTCGAGGATCGGCTGGCCCGCCGCCACGCCGATGCCCATGAACGCCGCGTACAGGACGATCGGCGGCACCCAGCGCTGCGAGCGGGCCAGCAGCGCGGCCTGATAGCGCAGCAGCGCGGGCAGCGGCCGCCCCGCCGCCGCCCCGGCTCCGGCCGGCCGCGGCCGGGGCTCGCGCCCGACCCCGGGCCGCGGCACCGCGTCGCCCGGGGCGGCCCGGTCCCGGTCCTGGGCGGGCGCGGTCGTCACCGTGCGGATGTGCCACGGCGGCCGGGCGGTGAGGAGGGCGCGCAGCAGCGCGTCGGAGTGGCCGGCGGCGACCGTCAGCCGGACGGCGGGCGCGGCCCCGCCCGGGCCCGGCTCGCCGACCGGCGCCCCCGGCAGGCCGTCCGGCAGCGAGGCCCCCGGCGGACCCTCCGCCTCGACGCATACGCGCGCGTCGGCGGCCCGGCCGGTCGGCGCGTCGCTCGGGAGGGGTGCGGCGGGCGTGCCCGGCGCCCGGACGAGCCGGGTGTCCACGACGTGGAGGACCTCGTCGGCGGCGTCGGCCAGGCGGCGTGGGTCGTGGTCGACGAAGACGACCGCGGCGCCGTCGGCGACGCGGTCGGTGACCGCCTGGTCCAGGACGGCGCGGGCGGCCTGGTCGAGTCCGGTCCAGGCCTCGTCGAGGACGAGGAGGTCCGGGGCGGCCAGGAGGGCCTGGACCACGGCGACCTTATGGCTGGTGCCCTTGGAGAGCTCGGCGAGCGGGGTGCGCGCGTGGCCGCCCGCGTCGAAGCGCTCCAGCCACTCCCCGGCCCCGCACGCCGCCGCGGCGCCGCTGAGGCCGTGGAGGCGGCCGAGGTGGGTGAGGTAGCCGAGGGCGGTGAAGGGCAGCTCCGCGGGGAAGCGCTCGGGGACGTACGCGGTGCGCGGGCGGCCGGTGATCCGGCCGGTGGTGGGGGCGTCGATACCGGCGAGCAGCCGCAGGAGGGTGGACTTGCCGCTGCCGTTGCTCCCCGCCACCCGGATCAGCGAGCCCGGTCGCACCTCGAGGTCGACGCCGTGCAGCACCCATGGCCCGCGCAGGCCGTAACGGCGACCAACTCCATCCAGTCTCATACCGGTTGAGCCTATGCGGCCGCGGCCGTTCCGGGGGCACGGTGGCCCGGGTGGCACACTGGGGCGCGTGACCAGCGCCGACACCAGCCCCGACACCAGCCCCGGCCTCTCTTCCGACACCGGCTCCGCCCGCACCAGCCCGTTCCGGCACTCGGAGACCGACCGGGACGCCGCGCCGCAGTTCGTGCTGCCCCTGGTGGTGCACATCGAGAAGGCCGCGCCCCCGTCCCGTACGGACGCCCTGGAGACGGCGGCGCGCGCCGTGCTCGTGCTGCTGTCGGACGAGCGGGCGACGGCGCCGGACGGCGAGTGGACGGAGGCCGTGCGGAGCTGGCAGGACGCCCGGATCCGCAAGGTCGTACGGCGGGCGCGGGGCGCGGAGTGGCGGCGGGCCGAGGCGCTGCCGGGCATCACGCTCGGCGGCCCGGCGGCCGACGGCGGCGCGGCGGCGGCCGAGGTGCGGGTGTTCCCCCCGGTGCCACTCGACGGCTGGCCGAAGGACCTGGCCAAGCTCCAGGTCTCGGGCACCGACCTGGACGACCCCGAGCCGCCGCCCGCGCCGGATCCCGCCGCGCCGGTGCTGTGGCTCAACCCGGAGATCGACATGTCGGCGGGCAAGGCCATGGCGCAGGCCGGGCACGGCGCGCAGCTCGCCTGGTGGGAGCTGGACGACGCGACCCGAGCGGCCTGGCAGGCGGCCGGCTTCCCGCTGTCGGTGCGCACCCCGTCGGCGGACCACTGGGCCCGGCTGGTCGCGAGCGGTCTGCCCGTGGTGCGCGACGCGGGGTACACCGAGATCGCGCCCGGCTCGTGCACGGTCGTCGCCGACCACCCGGCCCTGCGCGGGCCCGGCCGCGCCTGACGGCCCCGACCGCCCGCGGCTACCGGCCGCCGCCGCTCCGTCGGCGGATCGCCCGGGTGACGACCGGCGGAAGCACATCGGCCGCCAGCCTGCGGACCGGGCCGCGGCGCCGCCGCGCGGACGGCGCGGAACGGTCCGGCGTCGGGCGCCGCGCGCCGGGCTGCGCCTCGGTGCGCCCGGCCCCGTCGCGCCCGCCCTCATCGGCCTCGCGGGGCTCGTCGGCGTACCGGGAGCGGGGCGCGGCCGGGTTGGGCGGGCGGCCCGAGAAGCGCAGCACCCGGTGTCCGGCGATCTCCTGCACGCTGAGGTGCGTCCCGGCCCGCCACTCCTCGTCGGCGAGCAGCTCCTCCTGGAGCGGCTCGGGGTCGCCCCAGGTGCCGTACAGCTTCTGCGTGCTCAGACACACCGGCCGCAGCCCGCGCAGGAACACCGCCTCCCAGGTGGCGGCCGCCACGCCCGGGGTGTGCTCGGAGCGGAAGTCGTCCAGGGCCACCACCCCGGTCGGCACCATCGCCGTGCGGGCGGCGTCGATGTCGCCCGCCACGTGCTCGTACAGATGCGAGGCGTCGACGTGGACGAAGCGGCAGCTGTCGGGGGCGACATGGCGCGGGACGAGCGAGGTGGGGCCCTGGACGACGTCCGGCAGGGAGTCGTGGAAGGCCAGGTAGTTCTGTTCGAAGGCGACCCGGGTCAGGGTGGCGTACGACTTCCTGGCCTCGGCCGCGTTCCGCTCGTCGGGGGCGGGCGCGTCGAAGAGGTCGCAGACCGTGAAGCGCTCGCCGGCCCGTAGATAGCCCGCGGTGAAGATGGCGCTCTTGCCCAGGTAGGCGCCCATCTCCAGCAGGTCGCCGCGGTGTCCCAGCCGTCGCTGCCGGGACAGGAAGCGGTCGAAGAGCACTTGGTCCAGGCTGGGGAACCATCCCTTGACCTCGTGGAGGGTGCGGGGTCGCCGCGCGGCGCGCGGGGCTGTTGCCGTCATGGTGCTGTCCTCGGTCGGTCGCTTGCGGTGGGGGGTGACCGGCCGCCACGCTGGCAGCGGCAGGCAACGCCGCGTCGTCCCCACTGTGAGCGTCGTGTGACCGAAGACCCGTCAGAAACGCAGGACCGCCGCGATGCGCTCGTGCGCGGCCAGGGAGTCGTCCGGGACGAAGGCGATCTCCGCGCCGGTGTCCAGCGCGGTCTCGATGATCTCGTCGACGATGTCCTCCAGCACCGCCGCGCCCAGGTCGGCGGGCGAGCCCTCCTCGGGGTCGACCGGGGTCAGATGCTCGCCGGTGACCCTCACGGTCCGCTGGTAGTTCTCCTCGACGGCGAGCAGCTCGATCCGGCCTTCCTTGCTCACCTGCCAGACCTCCTCGAGACCGGCGGCGAAGGCGCGGCGCCCCTGCGCCATCCCGATGCGTTCGAGGACGCGCCCGGTGTGCCGCGCCGCCTGCTCCCGCAGGGCGGGAGCGAGCGCGTCGGCGAGCGCGCGGGCGGGGCCGTTCTGGAGCCCGCCCTTGACGACCTTGCTGTCCGCCGCCTTGGCCGCCGAGCCGACCTCCTCCAGGAGGCTCAGCGCGGGGGCGAGCCCGACCAGGTAGAGCGGGAGCGGGTCGGTGGTCAGCAGGGCGTCCAGGGCGGTGTCGACCTGCCGCAGATAGGTCCGGGTGCCCTCGTCGTCGTACGGGCCGGGGACGTCGCCGACCCGCTCCTTGCGCTCGACGTCCTCGTTGTCCATCGGCTCGGGCTCCAGCGGGAAGCCCGCGGCGCGCTCCTCCACCAGGTTGCCGTTGCTGCCGCGCCACAGCGTCGTACGGTCCACGGCGACCGCCAGCACCCAGTAGGGGCGGGTCCGCTCCCGCGCCGCGACCAGGTTGCGGGTCAGGAAGGTGTCACTGAACACGACGCGCTCGGGGGCGCCCCTCGGCAGGGACCACACCTCGTTCTCGTCCTTCGCCGCGCAGATCACGAGCGAGTCCAGGGCGTAGCGCAGATCCACATCGGCCAGGGCCCGGTCGAGTTGCCCGCTGATGTCGTAGCGGGCCTCGCGCGGGACGTCGGGGTCCGCCTCCAGCCGGCGCTTGGCCTCGGCGACCAGGTTGCGCAGCCGCACGGTGTCCGCCGGGCGGTAGGGCTCGCGGCGGTGGGTCGGCAGGGTGATGGTGACCGCGGGGTAGGGACGCCTGGCGCGGAGGGCGGTCAGCGTGCGGGATGTCAGTCCGGTGGTACGCATCCGTTGCCTCTCACCTCTTGACGTGTTTATCCAGCATCGCCCAGGACCGGCGGCGGCGCATCGCGGGGCGGCGGCCGATTGATGCGGGGCCTGTGTGAAGAGACGGTAATTCTTCAGTGATACTGGTGAGCCGTACTGTCTCCGGGGGCGCGACCCGTGAGGGGGGCTTGAAGACCTTGAAGGCTTTGAAAGCGTTAAGGCCGAGGAACGCCTACGGCGTGACGGGCCCCATGGGCGCGCTGATCGTCGTGGCCGTCGTCGTCGCCGTCTTATTGGCGGTCCTGCCGTCGGGCGGTGAGGCGGACGACGGTTCGCCCGGGGGGAAGGCCCCGGTGGCGGGCTCCTCCCCCGTGCCGGGCGGGGAGGCCCCCGGCACCAAGAAGAAGAAGGACAAGTACGCCGACTGGGACGGCAAGGTCAAGGTGCTCGGGGACGGCTCGACCTCGTACACCGGGCCGCAGCCCAACCAGCTCAAGATCAAGAAGCTGAAACCCGGCGAGAAACCACCGCAGTTCGTGGTCTTCTCCTGGGACGGGGCGCTGGAGAACGGCGACCATCTCTTCTCCCACTTCCGCGATGTGGCCAAGGAGAGCGGCGCGACCATGACGTTCTTCCTGAGCGGCATGTATCTGCTGCCCAAGTCGAAGAGCGGCCTGTACCAGCCGCCGCAGCACAACCGGGGCTCGGCCGCGATCTCGTACCCGACCGACGAGCACATACGGGAGACGCTGGAGCAGCTGAGCGGGGCGTGGCAGGAGGGCAACGAGATCGGCTCCCACTTCAACGGCCACTTCTGCGGCGCCAAGGGCGGCGAGGACTGGAGCACCGAGGAGTGGAAGAGCGAGACCGAGCAGGCCTACTCGTTCGTGAAGAACTGGAAGACCAACACCGGCTTCACGGACGTCGCCCCGCTGCCCTTCGACTACGACGTCGAGCTGGTGGGCGGCCGGGCGCCGTGCCTGGAGGGGCAGAAGAACCTCATCCCGGCCATCAAGTCGATGGGCTGGCGGTACGACGCGAGCTCGCCCGGCGACTTCCAGATCTGGCCGTCGAAGACGGACGGGATCTGGAACTTCCCGCTTCAGCTGGTGCCCTACCCGGAGAGCGAGAAGCAGGTCCTCTCGATGGACTTCAACTTCCTCTACCACCAGTCGGGCGACACCACCGAGGGCGACCCGGCGAGGTACCCGGAGTGGGAGCGGCTGACCCGCGAGGGCTATATGAACGGCTTCGAGCGCGTCTACAACGGCAGCCGGGCGCCGCTGTTCATCGGCAACCACTTCGAGACCTGGAACGGCGGCATCTATATGCAGGCCATCGAGGACGTGATGCGGAACGTGTGCCCCCGCAAGGACGTCGAGTGCGTCTCGTTCAAGCAGCTCGCCGACTGGCTGGACGCCCAGGACCCGAAGGTCCTGGACAAGCTCCGCACGCTGGATCCGGCTCAGTCACCCGACTGGTCCGCCTTCACGAAGACGAAGTGACGGCCTTCATATAGCGCGTCCAGATGTCGACGGCGTAGGTGGATCCGGCGCCCGGAGTGGTGGTGCCGGCGGGATCGGGGGTCCCGGGGGTGCCCCCGATGCCAGAGGTGCCGGGGGTGCCGTCGGTGCTCCCGGTGCCGGATCCGCCCAGCCCGTCCAGCGGCAGCAGCTCCTGGGTCTTCGGATCCAGCCGCGACAGCGAGACGGCCGTCGACATCTCCTTCGTATAACCCACGAACCACGACGAGGTGTTGTCCTGCTCGGTACCCGCCTTGCCCGCCACATCAGGGCCGATCACCGAGGCCGTGCGCGCGGTCCCGCTCTGCGCCGCCCCGTGCAGCGCCTCGTTCACCTGCGCCGCCACCTCCTGGCTGAACGGCCGGGTCGCGGCCTGCTTTTCGAGGGGCACCCGCTCGCCGCGGTGGGTGAGCCCGGTGACCGAGTACGGCGGGGTGTGCTTGCCGCCAGCCGCGAACGTCCCGTAGGCGCTGGCCATGCGGATGGAGCTGGGGGTGGCCGTGCCGAGCGAGAAGGCGGGCACCCGGTCGCCGAAGCTGCTGGGCAGGAGCCCCGCGTCGACGGACGCCTTGCGCACCCGGTCCAGGCCCACGTCCATGCCGAGCTGCATCATCGGGGTATTGATCGACTCCACGATGGACTGACGCAGGGTCACCTGCCCCCACGAGCGGTGCCCGTCGTTCGTACCGCGCACGATCTGGCCGTTGCGGTCCCAGTACGGGCCCTCGGGCGTGCGCACGGCCACCTTGTCGTTGCCGTCGTAGAGGCTGGTCGGGGACACCGGGGTGCGCGCCCCGTCACGTTCGAGCTGTACGCCGTCGCGCAGGGCCGCGGCGTAGACGAAGGGCGTGAAGGACGTGCCGGCCGGGACATTGGAGGCGTTGGCGTCGTTGAAGCCCTGTTCGAGATAGCCGGGGCCGCCGTAGAGCGCGGCGATACGGCCGTCCGTGGTGACGGACGCGGCGCCGATCCGTACGTACCGGTCCTCCTTGCGCGACTTCGGGTCGAGGCCGTCGCGCATCTTGTCCACCGACTTGGCGAGCTCGTTCACCTTCGACTTGTCGAAGGTGGTGTGTATCTGATAGCCGCCCAGGTCGAAATCGGCGTCGGAGATATCGGTGTGGGAGGCCACATACGCCTTCGCCGTTTCCACCAGATACCCGACCTGGCCGGTCAGCCCCTCCGCTTTCGGCGGCGCCTTGGGTTCCGGGAATTTCGTGTACTTGGCGCGCTCGGCCTTGGAGAGCTTGCCGATGTCGACCATCCGGTCCAGGATCCATTTCCAGCGCTCCTCCGCCCGGCGGTGGTTCTTGGCGCCGAGCGTGGGGTCGAAGGTCCCGGCGCCCTTGAGCAGGGAGGCCAGCATGGCGCCCTCGCTCACATTGAGCTTGGAGACGTCCTTGCCGTAATAGGCGTAGGCGGCCCGCTGGATGCCATAGGTGCCGCGGCCGAACCAGCTGGTGTTGAGATATCTCTCGAGGATCTCCTCCTTGTCCATCCGGTCGTCCAGCTTGATGGCCATGAACATCTCGGTGAGTTTGCGGGAGAAGGTCTGCTCCTGATTCAGATAGGCGTTCTTCACATACTGCTGGGTGATGGTGGAACCGCCCTGGGTCTCACCGCCCGTCACCATCCGGGTCAGGGCGCGCATCAGACCGCTGGGCGAGACGCCGCTGTCGGAGTAGAAGCTGGCGTTCTCGGCGGCGAGCACCGCCCACTGCACCTTCTCCGGCACCTTGTCGAGCGGGACCTCCTGGCGGTTGACCGGGCCCGTGCGGGCCATTTCCGAACCGTCCGCCCAGTAGTAGACGTTGTCCTGCTGGGTCGCGAACTCGTTGAGGTCGTCCGGGATGTCGGTCTGGAGATACAGAAAGCTCAGCACGCCGGTCAGCCCGCCGACACAGAACAGGAAGAGCATGGCCAGCTGCCGCCACGAGGGCAGCCAGCGCAAGGGGCCGCTTCTGCCCGCGCGGGGATAGTCCAGCCGGACGCGGCGGACGGCCCAGCGACGCAGCGCCCACCCCTGGAAGGCCACCGGCGCCCTGCCGCTCGACGCTCTGCCGCGCGGCGCTCTTCGCGGTGGTGCCTCGCGGCGGTGTCTTCCCCCGGCGTTGTTGCTGCCCTGCACGTGTCCCCCACGATCCGCGCGCGGGGCGCGGCCAAAGGTCTGATGGTCCGTCCCCCCGAAGACGGTCCGACCCTATGATGCTTTCCGAACATCTGTCGCCTCAGAGCGCCAAAAGTTTGTAACAGTAATGACATTTGGCGATGTGCGTCACGTACGACACGCCACAAAAGCGGACTTCGGCCGACCGTCACCCTCCGCTTGTCCGGGACGCGGCACACAGTGAACGCCCGAAGCTCAAATGAACCTCTGAACCGCACCGCTCCTGGGTTCGTCCTTTCCCATCGGGGTCATCACCCCAGACGAGGGGACGGACGAGGAGGGGGAAGCCATGAGGCGCCTCGGAACCGGCATTGGATGGCGCCCGGAGATCGCCGATGACATCGAGCGACTGCCGGGCATTGACTGGGTGGAGGTCGTGGCGGAGAACATCTGCCCCGGCCACCTCCCCGACGCGCTGCTGCGGCTGCGGGAGCGGGGGACGACGATCGTCCCGCACGGCGTCTCGCTCGGCCTCGGCGGCGCGGAGCGACCGGACACGGCACGGCTCACCGCGCTCGCCGAGCGGGCGGAGGCGCTGGGCTCGCCACTGGTCACGGAACACATCGCGTTCGTACGGGCGGGGGGCCCACGGACCGCCTCACCGGCGGCCGAGGCCGGGCATCTGCTGCCGGTGCCGCGCACCCGCGACGCACTGGACGTGCTGTGCGAGAACGTCCGCATCGTGCAGGAGTCGCTGCCGGTGCCACTCGCGCTGGAGAACATCGCGGCGCTGATCTCCTGGCCGGGCGAGGAGTTGACGGAGGGGCAGTTCCTCGCGGAGCTCGTGGAGCGGACGGGCGTACGGCTGCTGATCGACGTGGCCAATCTGCACACCAACCACGTCAACCGGGGCGAGGACCCGGCGGCGGCCCTGGACGCGCTCCCGACCTCGGCCATCGCGTATGTCCATGTCGCGGGCGGGGTCGAGCGGGACGGGGTGTGGCACGACAGCCACGCCCACCCGGTGACCCAGCCGGTGCTCGATGTGCTCGCCGAGCTGTGCGCCCGTACGGCGCCGCCCGGTGTGCTGCTGGAGCGCGACGACAACTTCCCCGCGACCGGGGAGCTCGCGGCCGAACTCGACGCGATACGCGGCGTGGTGGCCAAGGGGGTCCGGAACACTTCCGAGGCGGGCGCCGTAACCGCCGCGGCCGGCTCGGCCGCCGCGACCGGACCGGCCTCCGGCTCGGTGACCGGGCCGGAGGCCGTGGAGGAGGCCGTGGAGGAGGCCCTGGAGGAGGCCCTGGAGGGCGCCCGGGGGCGGCTCGCGCTCGCGCAGGCTTCCCTGCTGTCCTCGCTCGTCGCGGGCACCCCCGCGCCGGAGGGGTTCGACCGGCGGCGGCTGGGGGTGCAGAGCCGGGCGCTGGTGGCCAAGCGGGCCGATGTGGTCGGGAAGGTCGCCCCCGAGCTGCCGCGGATCCTGGGCACGGGCTTTCGCCCCGCGTTCCTGGACTACGCCCTGGGCCGCCCGATGACCGCCGGCTACCGGCGCGACGCCCTGGCGTTCGCCGAGCACCTGCTGGCCGCGGAGCGGCCGGAGGACCCATCGGCGCGGCGGCAGTTGACGCAGTGGTGGCAGGAGCGGTCGGGGCCCGCTCCGGTACGGCCCGGCCCCGCGGCGCGCCTGGCGCGGGCCGCCCGACTCGCGCTGCTCGGAAGGTGAGGAACATGAACACGGAACTGGTCTATCTGGCGATCGCGGTGTCGTCGGCGGCGCTCATCACGGGCACGGTGCGCTCCCGGAGCGGGGCCGGCACGCAGGGGGACAACCGGGCGCGCGACCTTCTGGAGGCCGCTTTCCTGGAGGCCGGCCCGGGCCGGGTGGCCGACACGGTGATCTGCGAGATGTACACCGACGGGCGGCTTGCGGTGGGCGGCCCGGGGGTGGTCTCGGTGCGGCAGGCGGTGGCCCGCAACCCGGTGGAGGAGGCGCTGCTGGAGGTGCACGCCCGCGCGCCGCACGGCGGACTCACCCTGCTGCGCTCGGAGTTGATGCGCCACCGGGCGGTGCAGTCGATCGGCGACCGGCTCGCGCAGCGCGGCCTGATGGTGCGGCCGGAGAAGATGCGCTTCTGGCGGTGGATGGCCGCCCTCCAGACGCTCGCCTGCGTCGCGGGCGTGTTCCTGGGCATCTGGGCCTCCACGGGGGAGGAGTACGACGGCGGGCTGCCGTTCATCTTCAAGATCTTCCCGGCGCTGATCGTGGGGTTCCTGACCGCCGTGATCTGCGCCGCCTCGAACCGGAAGCGGATCACGACGTCCGGGAGGCGGGCGCTGGCGTCGTTCCGGCGGAACCTCGCGTACGCCTCGACCGAGCCGAGGGACGGCACCCGGGTGGCGTCCGTGGCCGAGACGGTCGCGCTGGCAGGGGTGGGCGCGCTGGCCGCCGACGAGCTGCTGCGGCACCACCTGATGGAGGCGGAGCGCGTCCAGGCCGCCGCGGCGGCCTCGTCCTCCGGCTCCTCCCTGTCCTCCGGCTCCTCGGGGTCCTCGAACTCCGCCTCCTCCAACTCCTCGGGGTCGACGTCCTGCGGGAGCTCCGGCGGCTCGTGGTGCGGCGGCGGCTCCGGGGGCGGCGGTTCGAGCTGCGGCAGCTCCAGCTGCGGCGGAGGGGGCGGCGGCGGTGGCGGCTCCAGCTGCGGCGGCGGCTCCAGCTGCGGGGGCGGGGGCGGCTCCAGCTGCGGCGGGGGTGGCGGCTGCGGGGGCGGCTGACCGGCCGCGTCGTATCCCGGTGGTGGTGGCGGGCGTCCGCCACCACCACCGCGTTCATCTGATGAAATGTCTGGCGGAAGGCGGGGCGGGTCGAGTACAAATCGGCCATGTTCTGGCTGTTGTTCCTGCTCATCGCCTGTGCCGCGGCCGTCGTCTCCTGCGCCCGGCTGTGCTCGGCCGCCGTCGCCGCCGCCCGGGAGCCCGAGTGCGCCGGGGCCGGCCGCCGACTGAGCCTGTACGAGGTGGCGTTCCTTTCAGGCGGTCCGCGGCGCGTCGGCGATCTCGCCCTGGTGGCGATGGACCGGCAGCGCCGGCTGCTGCTCGCGCACACCGGCTGGGTCACGGTGGTGGACCCGGAGGGCCGGAACGAGCTGGAGCGCTCCGTCATCGCCGCGATAGGCCCGCGGGGCCAGTCGCCCGTCCCTCCGGTGCGGGCCGCGCTCGCCGTCGCGGCCCCGGTCCGGGCGCTCGCCGACCGGCTGGTGGCCGCCGGGCTCGCGGTGCCCGCGGCGGCGCGTACGAACGTGGCGGCCGCGGTCCGTCAGGTGTGGGCGGCCACCGGGCTGGTCCTGCTCATGGGGGTGGCCGCGCTGCTGATCGTGCCGCCCGACTCGGGGCGGGGGCAGGCGGCGGCGTGGTTCGCGCTGCCGCTGCTGCTGACCCTCGGCTGCCTGGCGATAGCCCGCGCCGAGGTGCATCCGTACACCCGGTGGGCGTCGCCCGCCGGGCAGCGGCTGCTGGGCCGGATCGAGGCGCCCCGGCCGCGGCCCGCCCGGCGCGTCGGCGGACGTCGCGGCGACGGTGACGGCGATGGCCGGGGCGACGGCGATGGCCAGGGCGGCGGTGACGGCCGGGGCGGCGGTGAACACGCGATGCTCGTCGCGCTCGCGCTGCACGGCGCGTCCGCCCTCCCCGACCCCGAGCTGCGCGCGGCCTTCAAGGCGCATTGGGGTCATTGACCCCGACACCTCGGCGCGGTGCTTTACATGGCCGACCGCCGGGCCAAGTATCCCTTTCGTCACGGAATGACAAGTGACAGGTCGTCGCGGAACGACAAGCGGAACGCGAACGCACTACGAGGGGACGGCCCGTGGGAGCAGTACCGCTGAACGGCTTCCTCCGGCCGCTGTCCCTGGCCCTGGCCATGGCCGCCCTGTTCGCCGTCCCGGCGCCCGCCGCCACCGCCGCCGCGGCCACCGGCGCCGCCACGGCAGCCTCCCTCCCCGGCACCGCCGCCGAGGACCGGGGCGTGGCGCTCGCCGCCCGGCTCGCCGCCGCCCACGGCATCGACTTCGGCAGCTGCCCGCTCGACGAGGAACTGCCCGACGCGGCCCGCTGCGGCACCGTCAAGGTACCCCTGGACTACGCGCACCCCCGCGCCACCCAGCTGTCCCTCACCGTCAGCCGGATCCGCGCCACCGGCCCCCGGTCGAGCCGCCAGGGCGCGCTGCTCTACAACCCGGGCGGGCCCGGCGCCTCCGGCCTGGGGTTCCCCGCGTACGCGAGTGTGGCCACGTTCCGCAAGGCCGCCGCGGCGTACGACTTCGTCGGCTACGCCCCGCGCGGCGTGGACCGCTCGAGGCCGCTGTCCTGCCAGGACCCGGCCGCCTTCGCCAAGGCGCCGGCGAACTTCCCCGTCCGCCCCTCCGCGGCTTTCAAGCGGAAGATCGTCAAGCGGGCGCGGGCCTACGCGCGCGGCTGCGCCCGCAACACGGGGAGCGCGCTGCGCCACTACACGACCCTCAACAACGCCCGCGACCTCGATGTGCTGCGCGCCGCCCTCGGCGAGAAGCGGCTCAACTTCGTGGGCGCCTCCTACGGTACGTACTTCGGCGCCGTCTACGCCACGCTCTTCCCCCGGCATGTGCGCCGCATGGTCTTCGACAGCGTGGTCGACCCCGACCCGCGGCAGATCTGGTACCGCAGCAATCTGAAGCAGTCGCTGGCCTTCGAGCGGCGCTGGCGGGACTGGCGGCGCTGGGTCGCCCGGTACGACGAGGTCTACCACCTGGGCGACACCTCGGCGAAGGTGCTCGCCTCCTACAACAAGGCCCGGCGGCGGCTGGCGCGCCACCCGGCGGGCGGGCAGGTGGGCACCGCGCAGCTCCAGGACGCGTATCAGCGGACCGTCTACAACGACGCCTACTGGGACCCGAGCGCGCACGCGCTGGCCGCGTATCTCGACGGCGACGCCGAGCCCCTGGTGACGCTGGCCGCGCCCGATCCGGCCGCGGCGGTGTCCGAGGAGAACGGCAACGCCGTCTACACGGCCGTGCAGTGCAACGACGCGCCCTGGCCGCGCAGCTGGGCCCGCTGGAACCGCGACAACACCGCGCTGGCCCGCCGCGCGCCCTTCGAGACCTGGGACAACGCGGCGATGAACCTGCCGTGCGCCTACTGGTCCGCACCGCACCGGCGGCCGCTGACGGTGGGCCCCCGGGGCGGCGCGGGACGCGGGAAGCTGCCGCCAGTACTGCTGCTGGCCTCCGAGCGCGACGCGGCCACCCCGTACGAGGGCGCCAAGGAGCTGCGGCGCAGGCTGCCGGGCTCGTCGCTGGTCACCGAGCGGAAGGCGGGCACCCACGGGCTGTGGGGCGGCCCCAACCCCTGCGTCAACCGCCACGTCGACACGTACCTGCTGACCGGGCGGACGCCGGGCCGCTCGGCCTCCTGCGCCCCGCGCGCGCTGCCCGAGCCCACCGTCTGGTCGGCGCCCGGTCCCGGAGCGGAACCGGACCTGGAAACGGAACCGGCCGCGGGTGCGGCGTACGGATGACGGCGGCCCGGCCGGCTCCGGTCAGGCCAGCCCGGCGACCAGCTCGGACACCGGCTTGCGCCGCCCGGTGTAGAACGGCACCTCCTCGCGCACGTGCCGGCGCGCCTCGGAGCCGCGCAGATGGCGCATGAGGTCGACGATGCGGTGCAGCTCGTCGGCCTCGAAGGCGAGGATCCACTCGTAGTCGCCGAGCGAGAAGGACGCGACCGTGTTGGCCCGCACGTCCGGGTAGCCACGCGCCATCTTGCCGTGGTCGGCGAGCAGCGCGCGGCGCTCCTCGTCGGGCAGCAGGTACCACTCGTAGGAGCGGACGAAGGGGTACACGCTGACGTAGTCGCGGGGGTTCTCGTCGGCCAGGAACGCCGGGATGTGCGAGCGGTTGAACTCGGCGGGGCGGTGCAGCGCCATGTTCGACCAGACCGGCTCCAGGGCCCGGCCCAGCCTGGTGCGGCGGAAGAGGTTGTACGCCTCCTGAAGGGCGTCGGAGGTCTCCGCGTGCCACCAGAGCATGATGTCCGCGTCCGCGCGCAGCCCGGAGACGTCGTAGGTGCCGCGCACGGTGACGTCCTTCGCGGCGAGCTGCGCGAACAGCTCCTCGACCTCGTCGGCGTAGCCGGTGCGGTCCTCCGGCAGGAGGTCGCGCAGCTTGAACACCGACCACAGGGTGTAGCGGATGACCTCGTTGAGGTCCTTGGCCTTCTTGCCGGCGTTGGGAACCTTGCCGGACGGGCCGGTCTCGGGAGCGGGTGCAGCAGTCATGGTCCCTATTCTCGCTCTCCGCGCCCGGCGCCCCGCGCCTGGGTGGCGGCTAGGCGGTATCCGGGCGAAGCCCCCCCGGGGGGGGCGAGCCCGCCGCAGGCCTCAGGTGCCGCCGGACAGGGCCTAAGCGGCCTCGGGTGAGTCCGGGCGGTGTCGCGTGGTCAGCAGCTCCAGCAGTTCGTCGGCGGCGGTGCGGGCGCTGGCGACGCAGGCCGGGATCCCCACGCCGTCGTACACCGCGCCGCACACCCGCAGCGCAGGGAGCTTCGCGACCTCCGCGCGGATGCGGGCCACGCGGCCGAGGTGGCCCACGGGGTACTGCGGCAGCCCGCCCTCCCAGCGGTTCACCCGGGTGGCGACCGGGCGCGCGGCCAGGCCGATGGCCTCGCCGAGGTCGGCGAGCGACAGCCCTACCAGATCGTCGTCGTCGCGGCTCAGGTCCGCCTCGTCGGCAAACCGCCCGATCGAGGTACGCAGCACGAAGAGTTCGGGGTCGGCCTCCCCCAGCCAGCCCCATTTGCGGCTGGAGAACGTGGCGGCCTTGATGGTGCGGCCGTCGACGGGCGGCACGAGGAATCCGCTTCCGGGGGCGATCCCTTCCACGTCGGCGCGGCGGAAGGCCATGGTGATCAACGCCATGGAGGCGTAGTCCACGCCGGCCAGTTCGGCGGAGGCCGCCGGGGAGTCGGCGGCGAGCAGCCGGGACGCGACCGGTGCGGGGGCGGCGAGCACGACGGCGTCGGCCTCCAGCGTCTCGCCGCGGCCTGTGACGACCGTCCAGCGCGCCGCCCGGCCCTCCCCCGCGCCCTCGGCACCGGCAGCGGCGGCGGTCGGGCGCAGCTCCCGCACGGGCTCGCCGGTGCGGATCTCGCCGCCCGCGGCGCGCACCGCGTCGGCGACGGCGAGCGGGAGCCGCCCGATCCCGCCGTCGATGCCGGTGAACACCGGGCCGGGCTGCGCCGCCGCGGCCCGCGCGGCGAGCGCCTGCGCGCCCTCGGTCAGCGAGCCGTGGGTGCGGGCCGCCTCGAAGAGCGTGGGGACCGCAGCCCGCATCGACGTCCGGTACACATCGCCCGCGTACACCCCGCCCAGCAGCGGCTCGACCAGCCGGTCCACGACCTCCCGGCCCAGCCGCTCCGCGACGAACTCGCCGAGGGCGACGTCCTCGCCCAGCTCCGGCCGCGGCAGCCCGCTCTCCGCCGCGATCCGCGCGAGTCCTTCGTCCGAGATCACCCCGGAGGCGGCCAGCGGGGCGAGGTCCCCGGGCACGCCCATCACATGGCCCTTGGGCATCGGGCGCAGCCCGCCGCGGGTCCACAGCGAGGCGGTGGCGGTCGCGGGCGGCTGGAGCCGGTCGCCGAGCCCGGCCGCGCGCGCCAGGTCCACGCCCTCGGGGCGGCGCGCGAGCATCGACTCGGCGCCGAGGTCGACGGGGACGCCCGCGATCTCGCCCGCGTACAGCTTGCCGCCGAGCCGGCCGGTCGCCTCCAGGACGGTCACCCGGGCCCCGCCGGCCAGCAGGCGGTGGGCAGCCGCGAGCCCGGAGATGCCCCCGCCGACGACCACGACATGGCCCGTGGGGCCGTTGGCTGCACTCATGCCCCTGCCTCCCGCTCAGTCTCGGCGCGCTCCAACGCACGAGCTTCCCTCGTCACTGCTCGCTCCTCCGTCGCTCCGCGGCTCCTCAGTCCAGCCCGCGCAGCGCCCCAAGACACGCACCCCTCCACCCGCTCAGTCCCGGCGCGCTCCAACGCACGGGCTTCCCTCGTCACTGCTCGCTCCTCCGTCGCTCCGCGGCTCCTCAGTCCAGCCCGCGCAGCGCCCCAAGACACGCACCCCTCCACCCGCTCAGTCCCGGCGCGCTCCAACGCACGGGCTTCCCTCGTCACTGCTCGCTCCTCCGTCGCTCCGCGGCTCCTCAGTCCAGCCCGCGCAGCGCGCCAAGACACGCTCATGTTGCCACTCTCTCAGACGCCCGTCGGCCGCCTGGCGCCCAGGCCATGGGGGCGGTGGGCGGAGGCCGTGCGCAGGTCGGCCTCGACGCGGGCCGCGGCGGCGCGCAGCGGCGGCAGGAGGGTGCTCAGGGTGTCCTCCGGGGTGCCCCGGCCCGCGTGCACCGCGAGGTTGAGCGCGGCCGCCACCCGCCCGTCCGCGTCCCGTACGGGTACGGCGAGGGAGCGCAGCCCCTCTTCCAACTCCTCGTCGACGAGGACGTATCCGCTCTCCGCCACGCCCTCCAGGACGCGTGCGAGCCCGGGTGCGGAGGTGAGGGTGTGCCGGGTCAGCGGGCGCGGGTCGAGGGCGGCGAGGTACGCGGCGCGCGCGTCCGGGTCCAGGCCCGCCAGCAGCACCCGGCCCAGGGAGGTGGCATAGGCGGGGAAGCGGGTGCCGATGGTGATGTTGACGCTCATGATGCGGACGGTCGGCACGCGCTCGACGTACCGGATGTCGTCGCCGTCGAGGACGGCCAGGGACGCCGACTCGTGGACGGCGCCGACCAGTTCGCGCATATGTGGGCGCGCGATGTCGGTGAAGCCGAGCCCGGCGAGCGGGGCGTGGCCGAGCTCCAGGACGCGGGGGGTGGGGCGGAAGAGGCGCTCCCCGTCGGTCTCGGCGTAGCCGAGCTCCAGGAGGGTGAGGAGCGAGCGGCGGGCGGTGGCGCGCGCCAGGCCGGTGGCCTGGGCGACGGCGGTGAGGGTCACGCCCTGGCGGAGCCCCGAACGGGCCGGGAGCCCCGGACCGGGCTCGGGCCCCGGACCGGGCGGAGCCGCGGAGCCCAGCGCGCGCAGCACGGCCAGCCCGCGGGCCAGCGACTGGAGAAAGCCCGCCCCCATCTCCCGCTTGGCCAGCCGGGCCGGGTCCTCGCCGACGACGCCGCCCCCGGCCGGGGGCGGCTCGGCGCCCGGCTCGGTGCCCGGCCCGCCCGCGGCGGGGGCGGCCAGCGCCGCCTCCATCGCGGGGACCAGGTCGCGCAGGGCGGCGAGCGCGGTCCGGCCCAGGGACGCGATGTCGTGGCGGCTGGTGTGGCTGACCACGTTCACCGCGCAGACGATCCGGCCCGCCGGGTCCCGCAGCGGCACGGACACCGCCAGCAGCCCCGGCTCGATCAGCTGGTCGTCCGGGGCCCAGCCGTCGCGGCCCGCGGCCTCCACGCGCCGCGCGAAGAGGAGCATGGTCAGTCCAACCAAGTCAAGAGGGTGGCGTGGGGCGTGGGGCGCCGGGCCCGGATCAGCTGGTGCGGCCCTTGGCGTCGAAGCGCTT